>JACQVT010000859.1 GCA_016209665.1 Planctomycetota bacterium
CGGCTGGAAGCCGGTCCCACCCAGGCTTTGGGAGAGGCTCCTATTGCTCTCAAGTCGTGCGGGCATCGCAGGGCGGCGGACTCGGCACGCATGAACACGCTCGTCATCTACGAAGACGACGGTTTCCATCACCTTCTTCCATTGACGTATTGGCGGACGGTCTGCGAGCTGCGGACCGGCTACGGCAGCCTGTACGAGCATACCCTGCAAGCCCTGGGCGGCGGCTCGCGGTTCGAGGAGGTGCTGGTCTGGTGCCGGCCGGAACTGGCGGGGGTCGCCGCCGGCCGCTTCGAGCATCCCATCAACCGTCACGCGAGTCACGAACGCGCCTTGCTGATCAATGCCCGCCTGCTGATGACCGAGCCGCCGAAGGATGGCCCCACGCCGGCGGTCCAGTGGCATCACGAGCGGCCCATCGTCATCCAGGCCGACGCCGACCTGGCCACCCAGCTCACGCCGGAACTGCTCCTCGATCCGTCGGCGTCGCGCCGCATCCTCGCCCACCTGCCGACGTTCGAGTTTCTCGCCGCCCCGCGGCTCGTCGGCTACCCGTGGGACTTGGTGCACGCGAACCCGGAGATGCTGCATCTCGGCTGGCGGCAGCTTGGCGAGCCGGCCGACCTCGCTGGCCGCATCTGCGAAGGGGTCCACATCCTCAACCGGCGGGCCGTCCACGTCGGCGATAGCAGCACCATCAAGCCGGGCGTCGTCCTCGACGCCGAGAACGGGCCGATCTACATCGGCCGCGGCGTCACCATCTCGCCCAACACCAGCATCGAGGGCCCGTGCTACATCGGCGACGGCACGCTGATCCAGCCCGGATCGGCCCTTCGCGACGCCATCAGCATCGGCCGGCGGTGCAAGGTCGGCGGGGAACTCGAGTCGTCGATCATCCACGGCTTTTCCAACAAGCAGCACGACGGATTCCTCGGCCATTCCTACGTCGCCGAGTGGGTCAACCTCGCCGCCGACACCGTCAACAGCGACCTCAAGAACACCTACGGCAACGTCCGCGTGCCGATCAACGGCGTCGAGGTCGACTCCGGGCAGATGTTCGTCGGCCTGACCATCGGCGACCACAGCAAGACCGGCATCGGTCAGATGTTCCCCACCGGGGCCGTCGTGGGCTTCGGCTGCAACATCGCCACCTGCGAGTTCGCGCCCAAGTTCGTGCCCTCGTTCACCTGGCTGACCGGCAAAGGCGCCAGCCCGTACGCCCCCGATCGTTGCCTCGATATCGCCCGTCGCGTCATGGACCGCCGCCAGACCGCTCCCACCCCGGCCGAGGAGGCCTGGTTCATGTGGCTGCCGACCTACGCCCGCCAGTTCGAGAAAACGCCCGCCTGACGCGGGAAAGGCGGATGAGAGATGAAGGATAAGGGATGAGAAGGGATGATGGAGGATGAGAGGGAGGAGGGGGAGGAGGCGAGGCAATTGAGAATGGAGAGTGGAGAGTGGAGAATGGAGGCAGGGTCGGCGTAGCCGGACCACGGCGCGAGGTACGAGCCTGTGGCAGACCGGCGAGCCACAACACGAACGGACATGCCGTCAGGCGGAGTTCGAATCCTCGATTCGTTTGAGGATGTACCGGAGTTCTCGGATCGCCTGATGGTCTTTCGGCCGGCCGGCCCGCTGTTTCGACTCGATCAATGAGTACAAACGGAACGCCCGATTTATTCAGGCGATCCAGGGTCTGCAGGATCGAATCCATAGCGGCGAATCCTGTCGAGGCGGGCGGCTTCGGAGAACTCCCGGATGGCCTCGACCCGGTGCAGTCGCTCGGCCGGCGTGAGGCGCAGATTCCATTCGAGCTGGTTCAGATCGATGTCGCCGCTTTCGTCCGTCGGCGGCAGGCCTCGATCGTCCAGGCCGAGTTCCTGGTTCGTGGGCGCTCCCATCGTCCCGATTATACACGCGGTCGCCAGCACACGTCTGCGCCGGCACGGGGCCGGGGCCTGGGTGAGTCTGAGTTCTGGCATCCTGTGCGAAAGCTGAGCTACCGGGAGTCGCCACAAAGCAGTGCTATCTGAGTTCCGCTCCTCGACTTTTGAACGATTCTGTGGTGTGCTTGTTTAGAGAAGGTGTATCATGGCCATCACGATTGAACTCCCGACAGAAATCGAGCAAGAGCTTCGGCGTGACACGCCGAACCTCGACGAGAGCGCGCGGGAACAATTCCTCATCTGCAAATACCGGGAGGGGAAACTCAGCACCGGTGACATCGCGGAAATCCTCGGCTTCGAGACGCGCCACGAAGCCCACCGGTGGCTCGCTGAGCGCGGTGTGCCCATCAACTACTCGCTCGCCCACCTCGAGGAGGACCGGCGGAATCTCGAGGAACTCTTCGGCCGGAAGTGACGCCGATGCTCGTTGTCTCCGACGCAAGCCCCCTGAACATTCTCATGAGCGACGACATCCTCAACGCCTCGCTCGCCGGCCACCTCGCGTACAAGCAAACCACGAAGGTCACCGAAGCGACCAACGGCCGGCAAAACGACAGAGACGGGAAGCGTTGAGCTACAGCAACAGCCCCACGACAGGCAGCGACACGTCACTCCGCCTTCCACAACGTGATGTCGTCGACGTGGATGGTGGCGACGTTGGTGGGTTGGGTGTGGCGGTAGCGGATGATGAGGGTGATGGTGGTGGAGCGGGGGCGGAACGGGGGGCCCACGTAGTGCTTCCAGGTGGGGACGGCGGCGGCCTCGGTGCGGGCGAGGAGGGTTTTGGTTTCGCCGAAGGGGCCGTCGCACCAGAGCAGCTCGGCGAACTCATCCGTTCCGTCCTGATGGCAGGCCCACATGCCGGCGGTGTAGAGGGCGCCCGGCGTGATGCCCGACACCTGCTGGTACTGGTACATGTCGGCCTTGGCCCAGCCGACGGAAATGCCGAAGCGGTGCTGGCCGGAGTGGTTCAGCGGGTCGGGCAGGTCCGTGGACGGGTCGATCATCGGGTCTGAGCCGACGGTCCAGCCGGTGAAATCGCCCGTTTCCGCGCCGCCGTTGATCAGCAGGTTGTCGCCACGGCGACCAGGGCCGTCGGGACCTGGCTGGCGCGGGGCAGCGGCGGACGCGTCGGGTTCGGGGGCGCCGCCGGGGTTTTCGTAGGTGACGATGTCCATCAGCAGCGTCCAGCGCGGGTCGCCGTGCATGAGGCCGTCTTCGCGCTCGACCTTCCGGCCTTCGTAGTAGCCGAAGCCACCGGCGTAGGCATCGCCGTCGGCGAACATCATGAGCGGGCGGCCGGCCTCGACCTCAACGTAGTACGTTCGGCCGGGCGTGAGCGGCACCTCATCCGGCAGCCAGGTGGCCTGGAACATGTCGAACGGCAGTTCGTAGTAGCGTTCGAAACCAGGCAGCGGACCGGGCGTCTCCGGATAACGGACGAACGGCGCGCCGTAGTCGACATACTTGTGCCCTTGGGCCTGAGGATCGTCGGACGGCCCGACGACGACCTGTGTCGAGGTATCGTGGGCGGAGGCGATGCGGGCCGGGCCGACGGGCTTTCCGTCCGGGCCATCCTCGCGAATCTGGATGCGGCAGGTGAGGGGTGGCTCCTCATTGCCGCCGCCGTGGATGCCGTCGCTGGCCCAGAAGCGCAGGCCGGCCATGCTGACGCCGTGGCTGGTGAACGTCTGGCCCCAGCGCTGGGTCGGCGGCCGCTTGACGATGAAGACGTTCCATTCTTCCGAGCGGACGTGGTTCTCGATGAGCTGACCATTGAGGCTGCCGAAGAGAATCATGCACAGGTCGCCGCCGCTGGGGCTCTTGCGGAGGTAGGCCTCGCCGGGACCGTAGCCGTCGCCGTTGTCGGGCCGGATGAAGCTGTCGAGGTCCCACAGAACCGACCCGTGCGACTTGTAGCCGCAGACGCGGACGGCATACTTGGACCCGGGCACAAGGTCGACATCACCGTGGCGCCAGCCGACGCGGGGGAAGGCGTGATCGGTGTGGTGGGCGCTGGGGTTGTCGTTGGGGCTCACGCCCCACGGCGCCGCAAAGTCGATCCGCGGCCCGCCCACGCGGTCGCGATAAACAGCGGCGTTGACCTTGTTGCCCCACCAGGTGATGCGCGGCCCGTCGAAGGCCATGAGTCCGTAGAGGTGGCGGCTGCGGGCGACGAAGGTCTGCCAATACTCGTGCGAGCGCACGGTGTAGTGCTCATCCCAGACCTCCGGGTAGCCGGGCGGGAGGCAGGCGTATTCCACGGTCACCGGCAGACTGTAATCGTCGGGTTTGGCCGGCCAGCGAGGCATGATGATCGGCGGCGCTTAAAGTCGGTCCAGGCACACGATCAGCGCCATGGGCTGTTGGGGGTCGGGCAGGTCGAATGTGGCGTCGGGCTTGAGTCGGGCGGAGACGGATCTCTCGCTCCCCGGCGCGTAGCCGTCGATCCAGCCGGGATGGCCGGTGAACGGTTGACGCTCGGGCCGGCCGGAGACAATGGGGACGGTCAAAACGACTTGGGCGGCACGCGCCTCCCGAGATGTCGACGCTAGCAGATGAAGTGCGATGACGGCGGCGAACCGCAGGCGACGAACGGTGGTGCTCATGATGGTCTCCCGTGGTAGGCTCCACATTCCGCCGAAGATACTGCCCGCCACAGCAGGTGGTAATGGGGTATTGTAGCCGTCCGCGTTCGCCGCTGTACCCGCGTCAGAATCGGCTACCCCGGCCCAGCGAAGGATATGCCCCATGTTCCGGGCAGTCCCGTTTTCCGGCCTCGGTGCTATCAATCTGATGAAGTGTGGCTTTTATGGAATGGCCTTTTCAGCGCCGCCGGGCCTGAAGCAGGGCGTTTGACCGCCTGGATTCTCACACGCCCAACTCAGCGGTCCGCCCTCCTGCCGTCCAGGTTTCACCGCATGGGCTACTCCACTTAATCGCCGATTTCTGGACGCCGTACGTCGTGTACCGGAACGGTCACGTCTGGACCCAGGACGGCACGGACCTGCACGGCGGGGCCTCGTCCCAGCAGATCAAGGTCAAAGATCAGGTCTCCGCACAGAGCGGCCTCTACCAGCAAATCGATGCCGGCGTGGGAGACGCCGTCACGGTCGAGGTCTGGGTCAACGCGGTGGCGAATAACGCCTACACCGGCATGAGACTGGGAGTGCAAGAAGAGGTTCTTCGGATCGTTAATACGGCTCAAGACAGGCCGACTCCGGCGTCGACCCCGCCTACTGTCGACTCCTTATCTGCCTGAATCCGCGAAATCTGCTCTGTTCTCCGCCGCGACGATCGTGTCGTCGTGTCTTGCTACGACGCGGTGGCCCGGTTGCAGCACAAGGAAGTCTTCGTCATTCCAGGGGCCGTCGAGCAGGCGCTGGAGCAGGGTCATGTCGCCGGCGACCTTCTCGAACTCCCAGCCGCGGTCGACGGCCTCGGCCCGCGTCCGCTGCTCGAAGCGGTCGTCCGGCTCGATGCCCATCTCGATGAAGGTGAGCCGGCGGTAGTGGCGGGTCGTGTCACACAGCGTCTCCCACAGGTACCTGGCGTTGTCCTCGCCGTACTTGGCGACCAGCTCGTCGTAGGTCATGTCCATGCCCATCTGGTGCGAGATGGAGAGCTGCCGCAGCTCGCCGGCGTCCTCGCCGCGCTCGATCCAGCCGCTGGTCTTGAAGTAGGTGCCGGGGTGGGTGTCGAAGTATTCGGCGTAGCGGGTCCGGCTGCCGAAGAACAGCGTGATGCAGTCGTGAGCCCGGGGGACCACGATCGGGATGTCGCCGGCGACCAGGCCGGCGATGCCGTTGTTGCACAGGCCGTAGCCCAGCAGGATGACATCGTAGCGCGACGTGTCGACGCGCCCAACGACGTCGGCGAGGCGTTCGAGCATGCCGGCGCTGCCGACGTCGTGCAGCCCCTTGGGCAGAAACTCGACATCAACGAGGTTGGGCGAGCGGGCGACGGCGGCACACATCTCGCGGTAAAAGATCTCGCAACTGATGAGCCTGAGACGCACGGAAAGATGATAGCAGAAGCGAGATGGGGGATGAAGGATGAGGGATTATGGATCAGGGATGATCGATGATGGATAGCAGAGCACGGGCACGGCCGCGGATAGGGCGGGTTGTGAGGCTGCGGTGGGGTGCTAGAATGCGAGGGTGCTGCCGGGCGCTGTGGGTGGTTGCGGGCGACGTCTCACAGACGTGGTGCATGGTGAGGTGACCGGCTTGAGCGTTCAGGTGATACAAGGTCTTCGGAGCGTGCGGCTGACGGGGGTGGTGCTGAGCGTCGGGAACTTCGACGGCGTACATCGGGGCCACCAGGCGATCCTGAGCGTGGGCCGAGGCCGTGCCCGGGCGGTGCAGACGCAGATGGTGGCGATGACCTTCGAGCCCCACCCGGCCACGGTGCTGGCGCCGGACCGGGTGCCGCCGATCCTCACGCCGCTGGATGAGAAGGTGCGGTGGCTGGAGGCGGCGGGGGCGGATGTCGTCGTGGTCGTGGACAGCCGCCCCGAGTTCTTCAGTTGCCCGGCCGAGGCGTTCATCGAGCAGGTGATCGTCGAGCGATTCCGCCCGGCGGCGGTGGTCGAGGGAGCATCGTTTCGCTTCGGGCAGCATCGGCAGGGCGACGTCGAGCTGCTGCGGGCGGCAGGGGGGCGATTCGGGTTCGGCGTCGAGATCATCTCGCCGGTGCGGGTGGACCTTGGCGGGCACCCGGACACGGCCATCTCCAGTTCTCTGGTCCGCCACCTGCTGGATTCGGGCACGGTGGACCGGGCGGCGGTGTGCCTGGGCCGGCCTTATGCGCTCGTCGGGCAGGTCGAGCATGGGGTCGCCCGTGGACGGACGCTGGGCTTTGCGACGGCGAACCTGGCGGTGCACGCGGGGCAGCTTGTGCCCGCCGAAGGCGTGTACGCGGGCCGCACAAGCATCGACGGCACCGACTACGCCGCCGCGATCAGCATCGGCTGCACGCCGACGTTTGGGGGCGAGCGACGACTCGTGGAGGCCCACGTGCTGGATTACGCGGGGGACCTGTACGGCCGGGCGATGCGCCTGGAGTTCCTGGCCTGGCTGCGTGGTCAGCAGACGTTCGGCTCACCCGCCGCCCTCAAGGCCCAGGTGCAGACCGACATCGCGCAGGCTCGCCGGAACTACGAGGCCTCCACGCAAACCCACGACGATCGAGCAGGGGGTTAGGCGACGCGGCCCGCAGGTTCAGGGCTTTGCGGCGACAGCCACAACGCCTCCGAGAAAAGGCCACAAACCAGTCGGCATTCTTATGTGGCTCCCTACCTCGACAAGTCCGTCAGCCTGCGTTGTGCGGTATAATCGTGCGAGGCGCGGGGATGCGCGATGCCGCAGGGTTGGCCTTCATGGATGCGATGTGCCGATGGGTCGCCCGGACCGCTGGGCGAGGTCAGTCTGGGTCTGCCCGGGTTGGCGTGGGGGCTGCTGGCGCTTGGGGTGCCGATTGTCGTTCACCTGATCCTTCGCGAGCGGGCGCGGCGGGAGGTGTTTCCCGCGATGCGGTTTCTCTTGCAGACCCACGCCTCGGCCACGCGGACGCACCGGCTGCGGCAGTTGCTGCTGCTGGCCGCGCGGATGGCGCTGTTCGTGCTGGCGGTGGGCATCCTCGGCCGGATGGGGTGCGCGCGGGAGGGCGGGGTCTCGCGCATGGGCATTGCGGCGGGGGCGCCGACGCCGGCCTCGGTCGTGGTCTGCATCGACAACTCGGCCAGCATGGGCTACCGCTACCAGGGCCGCACCCGCGTGGAGGCCGCCGCCGACTGGGCCCGCGCATTGCTGGAAGACCGGCGGCGGTTCGGGCCGGGATCGCAGTTCGCGGTTCTATGCGGGTCGGCGGGCGCGGGCAGCGGCGGATGGCGGGACGATCTGCGATCCGCCGTCCGGCTGGTGGACACCGCGCGGCCGGCGAATCACAACCTCGGCGCGGCTCAACTGCTGGGGCCGGCGTTCACGCTGCTGTCGGCGGCGCGAAACGCCCGCCGCGAGGTGTACCTCTTCACGGACCTGACCGAGACGAGTTGGACCGATACTCCCCCGCCGACGCCGGCGACGCTCGGCGGGTTGTACATCATGGACGTGGGACAGGACGAGGACCGCAACGTCTCCCTGGGCTGGCCCCAGGTGCCGCCGTACGAGCTGCCGGCAGGCGCGCCGATCAACGTGCCGGTCCGCGTCGTCGTGGGCGACCTGCCCGCCGAACCGGTGATCGAAATCAGCGTCGACGGAAAGCCTCGTGGACGCCAGTCGGCCGGGTCGCTGGCCCCGCACAGCCAGGCCGAAATCGCCCTCAACCTGCCCAGTCTCGAACCGGGCGGGCACGCGCTGACGGTCGGCATGGAGCCTGCCGACGCCCTGGCGTGCGACAACGTGCGACATGCCTGGCTGATGGTGGGGACCCTGCCGCGGATCGGGTTGATCCAACGGCAATCGGCGATCGGCGATCGGCAATGGGCAATCGGCGATTCCGCGCGGGGCGGCGACGTGGGCGAGATACTGCGGGCGATGATTGCGCCGCCCGCGGTACCGGCGTCGGAGCATCGTTACGCCGTCGAGGACATCCCCATCGGCGACATGCTGGATCAAAACACGTCGGGCTACCTGGCGATCGTTCTGGCCGACGTGAAGGGCTTGAACGGCTTGGCGTGGGAGAAACTCGGCGGATACGTCAACGCGGGGGGCGTGCTGGTAATCGTCCCTGGGCCGTCGATTTCCCCGGACGGCTACTCACCGGCGGGGAACTTGCTGCCGGCAACGATCGAGGGCGTGGGCGTCTGCGAGCCGCCGGTGCGCCCGGCCGCCGCCAACCTGTCGCATCCGTACTTGCAGCCGTTCGCCGATCTGACCATCGATTCGATCAACGACCGGTATGCGTTCAAGCGGGCGGATCTCAAGCCGGGAGCCTCATCGACGGTGGTGTTCCCGTTCGCGGACGGCGCGCCGGCGATGGTCGAGTCGCGGGTTGGCAAGGGACAGGTCGTGCTGCTGGCCTTCTCGGTCGCGGCCGACTGGGGGCAGTTTGGGACGCAGGCCGCTCCCACCATTGTCCTGCTGCACCGCATCCTGGAGGTGGCCCATCCGCCGCTGGAAAATGTGGCCTCGCTCACCGCCGGCCGGGCGGGTTTGCGCACCATCGCGGCGGCCGACGGATCGCCGCTGGTGGTGACCGGCAGCGACGGGACCGGGACATCCATCCTGCCGGCGGGCGGGCGGGGGTATCGGCTGCCGGCCGACGTGCCGGGGACTTACGAGGCCGCCGAGAAGAGTAACCCCCAGCTCCCGGCGCTGCGTTACAGCGTGAATGTTTCTCAGACCGAGTCGCAACTCGCCCGGATCTCGCCCGAGCAGGTCAAGTCGAGGGTTGACAGGCAGGTGGTGCAGGTGCTGCGTCCGGGCGAGGATCTGGCGGTGGCGGCCGGCGAGGGCGGCGGCCGCGTGACTTGGGCAGTCCCGCTGGGCCTTATGTTGCTGGGGCTGCTGGTGATTGAAAGCTCTTTTGCCAACCGGTTTTACGGCTGGCGGCGGCGGTGAGGCTGGCGACGGCCGGGGTGGCTGCAACCGGCTGGGCCGCGATGACGAGCGGTGGCCTCAGAGCCCCGAGTGCCAGCGACGGGTTGCTTCGACATCAGCGGGCCAGCCGTCGCCGCGGCAACCCACTCGCTTCGGCTCGGGGCTCTGACATGCCCCCACCCCGGCTGTCACCGACCTCGGGCGGGACGGCGGTTTTGCATGGTCTGGGCGGGTTTGTTAGACTCCCGCGAACTTGGCGCGATCGGTCCGCCCCGTCCGGGCGGCTGGAATGGATTCTGTCGCCCGGGGGGACGAAGCCCTGGCACGAACGTGGAGAGTGGACATGCAAGAATACGAAACGCTGAAGCGGCTGGTCGAGTCCGCGGCCGATGACGTGGCGAAGGCCGAAGGCGGCAACAAGGCGGCGGGGACGCGGGTCCGCAAGGCCATGCAGGACATCAAGGCGGCGGCCCAGGAAGTTCGCAAGAAGATCCTCGAGGTCCGGTCCGAGCCCCAGCCCTGACGCTGCGGGAGGGATCGAGATACACGCCGGGGCGAAGGAAGGCCGGCGGCCCTCCCGACGTGACCTCCAGCGCCGGCCTCACCTGCACAATCGAGCGGTAGGGACGCGTCGGACCGCCGTGCGACAGGTACGAACCTTTATGGCAGCCACACCGTTTGTCGACCTGGCGACCATCGACCTGACGCGGGTGGTCGCGGACCGCGAGGAGATTTACCGGCTGCTGCCGCACCGGCACGAGTTCGCCCAGCTCGATGCGATCGTCTGGGTCGACCCGGCGACGTTCACCGCCGTTGCCCGGCGGGACGTTCGGACGGACGAGTTCTGGGTTCGCGGGCACATCCCCGGCCGGCCGCTGCTGCCCGGCGTGCTCATGATCGAGACCGCCGCCCAGTTGGCGTCCTACTTGACGGGCTCGTTCGGCATCACCAAGGGATTCGTCGGCTTTGCCCGCGTGGACAACGTTTCGTTCCGCGGCACGGTCAC
>JACQVT010000860.1 GCA_016209665.1 Planctomycetota bacterium
CGTCCGGGTCCTGCCGCATCAGATACTTTAAGGCGGCCCGAAAGTCCTGCACGTCCACGTGGACCTCGCGCTGGTTGACCAGGGCCTTCTTGTCGCGGAACAAGTACTCGATGGGGTCCTCGATGGTCACGATGTGGCAGGCCCGCGTCTCGTTGACGTAGTCCAGGGCGGCGGCGATGGTGGTGGACTTGCCCGAGCCCGTGATGCCGGCCAGCAGGACCAGCCCCTGGTGGTACTGGGTGATCTTGTACATCGACTCGGGCAGGTGAAGCTGGCGGAAATCGAGGATCTCGGCGTTCACGCGGCGGGCGGCCACGCTGAGCACCCCCCGCTGCCGGAAGATGTTGACGCGGAACCGGTCGCCCTCGCCAAGCTGGTAGGCGAAGTCCGAGGCCCCCGAGGTCGCCAACTGGCGCCGTTGGTGCTCGTTCATGATCTCGAACCAGATGTCCTCGACCTGTCGGGGGGTCAGCGGCGGCTCCTTGACCGGCTTGAGGTCGCCCTTGTGGCGGATGTGCACGCGGGAGCCCGCCTTGAAGTGCAGGTCGGAGGCCTTGAGCTGGCAGACGTATTTCAAGTAGCGGTGGACCCGCGGCTCCTTCCTGACCCGGGCCGGCTCGGCTGGCGGCGGAGCAAGCTCGGCGGCCACCGCCGCGACGCCCAACGCCTCGCCGTTGCCCCGCCCCTCCTGTTCGGACTCCAACTCCTCGGCTCCGGGTATTTCCAACTGGCTTTCCGTGTCAGCCATCGCTCGGCGCTCCTGTTCTTGCCTCTGGAAGCCCTTGACACGCCGCGTCCGCCTCCGGCGGACCGATTCGCTTCGCAAATCGAAGGCGGCGAGTCAAGGGAAGCCCCACTATTCAGACGGTTGGCCACACCGGTTCATAACCGCACGGGGATGCCCCGGCTGGCCATGTATTCCTTCGTCTCGCGGATCGAGTACGTGCCAAAATGGAAGATGCTGGCCGCCAGGGCCGCATCCGCCTTGCCCAGCGTCACCGCGTCGGCCAGATGCCGCGGGCAACCCGCCCCTCCCGAGGCCACCACCGGGATGGTCACCGCCTCGGATACCGCCGCGGTAATCTCCAGGTCGTATCCATCCTGCGTACCGTCCGCGTCCATGCAGGTCAAGACGATCTCGCCCGCCCCGAGTTCCTCCACCCGGCGGGCCCACTCCACGGCCTGAAGGCCGGTCGGCGTCCGCCCGCCGTGGATGTGGACATCCCAGAATTCCCGGCCGTCCTTGGTCACCCGCTTGGGGTCGATGTTGACCACCGTGCAGCAACGGCCGAACCGCGTGGCCGTCTCGGTGATGATCCGGGGGTTCTGCACGGCCGCCGTGTTGATCGACACCTTCTCCGCCCCCGCCTGGACCAGCTTCGTGACGTCCTCAATGGTCCGGATGCCCCCCCCGACCGTGAACGGCATGAAGCATTCCTCCGCCACCCGCCGGACGACCTCCACCATGATGTCCCGCCCCTCGTGGCTGGCCGTGATGTCCAGGAACACCAGCTCGTCCGCCCCCGCCTCCTCGTAGCTACGGGCGATCTCGACCGGGTCGCCGGCGTCGCGGAGGTTCACGAAGTTCACCCCCTTGACCACCCGGCCCTCCTTGACGTCGAGACAGGGGATAATGCGTTTGGCGAGCATGCAACCAACCGTCAACAATGGCCTTAAGCCAGTCTGGAACAGTCCCGGGGAGGCGGGGCGGACGGTCACATCTCGGCTTGTCGAGTCGCCGTGGCGACCCTCCTGGTCCGCAGGTTCCACTGTTATTGTAAGCCCTCCCCCCAGCCATTCAAGGGCCGCCGCCAAACGCGGCGTGACCGTCACCAGCTTCATCAACAGCATGCCGGAGCGGGCCGCCGACCGCACCCTGGAGCGTGTCCGGCGCCGCGAGCTGTCCAAGCGGGACCAGCAGACGCTGTTGCGGATACTCACCCATCCCAAGGGTCCCAATGCGGCCCTGCTCCGTGCGGCCGAGCGATGTCGGGATCGCTATGGCGAGTGACCCGCTGCGATTCGAGCGTTTCGACAAGAACCGACGACCCCGATCACCTCTATCTGCCCATGGCCGACGCCAGAACGCTCGTCACCCGGACCTGGGGACCCTGAGCCTTGGAGGAAGTTGCGTGGAAGGAGGGTGGCCCAGGTCCTTGGTGGACCTGGGGGAGCCGAGGATCCGTCCCCGCAACTACCCTGCGGGTTAGACTCGGAAACCACCCTTCGCGCTTCAGGACATGGTCGGCCGCGGCGCTCAGGCCACCTGGAAGGATTGGCCGAGCACCCGGAACTCGCCGGTGTCCTGGCGTTCGAGTTTCCCGCGGATTTCCTCGAAGCGTCGGACGGTGGCCTCGTCATACAGTCGTTCGCCGCACCCCAGGCAGACCAGCGCCTCGACGCGGACGACGGCGGTATGCTTGCCGCCGCGCAGCAGCTTCTCAACCTGCTTTGGCGTGATGTCGCCGCCGCACACCGGACAACAATCAACCGGGATCATGCGTCTGGTCTCCTTTCCCACGCAAAGAAGACACGCCCGGAGGGATCACGTAACGGTCTGGGGCGATCGGCAATCCCTGGGCAACAGTGCCCGCCACGGCCGCCTTGGGCGGCGGGTAGGTTGGTCCAGGCCACTTGAGCAGGGCCGTGAAACCTGCCTGCTCGAAATGATGGTCGCCGGTCAGAGCCTCAGTGAGCCCGCGTTCCCGCATCACGACGAAGGAGATGCAGTCGGTGAGCGACCAGTCCTTGTCGGGGCGGTCACGATATAGCGCGAGTCCCAGATGGTACAGCCGCTCGTCCGGTGGCAGTATAGTCACAAGCCGCTGTTTCCGAAGGCGATCCTCGAGCGACAGGAATAACGACCGCGTCTTCGACGAGCACAACCCGTCGGCCAGTTCCGTCAGCACCCATGCCGTCGTGACCAAAGGGCGGGCCGCCCCACTCAGGGCCTCGACTGCGGCCCGGTGTTTGCGGTCTTGGGGATTGAGCATCGCTAGGAATACGAAAGAGTCGGCAAACCGCTCGGTCATTTCTTCGGCGCCCCGTGGATGTAGTGGTCGTGGTTCTCGGCCAGATCTTCCGGGAGTCCCTCCGCTGCCCCGATGAGGTCCTTGAAGACCTCCGTCCAGGCTGGATGATCGTCGCTGGACGATACCTCCTCCACCCGAACCACGGTCCCCTCGGCCGGGACGGCAGGTCCGTCGAGCACCACTACGCCGCCTTGCACTGTGCCTCTGTACGTCATGGTTCTTACCTCAGAGACCATTATATCACAGGCTGGAGCGCCCCAGCCATCCTGGCGGACAACGACGAAGCTGGCTGCCCGACCGGGCGAAGCATGGCCAGGACACGGTAGGTCGGAAAGCGAAACAGGTGCCGGCGATGAGCGGCGACGGACTTTCGCTCAGAGACGTCGTGGTCTTCAGGCTTCTCCACCAGAGGCACCCGGCCCACGGCTGGCTTGACCATCTCGTAGGCCAAACCGCCAGCAGCGTTTGAGGTCTCAACGGTACGCCTTAACGGGATACGATGCAATTGGCGAGGCGTCTGTTTATACTCTCGCTCGTCCTCGTCGAAGCGAACTTATCTCAGGAGATGCGTATGACCACTCGACTGACGATCTGCTTCCTGACTCTGGCAGGGACGTACGCTTGGGCGGCGGGAGGTCCAGCCACGCGGCCGGCGCTGGAGGCGGCCGACTATGGCCAACTCATCTTGGCCAACGACAACGTCGCGGTGTGGTGGTGCGAGGCGATGCGGAAGGTCGGGCGGACGCGGCCGGCGCCGCGCGAGGGAGCCGCTGCGGCGAGTTTGTCGGCGGCGAAGAACGAGTTCGAAGCGGTCCAGATCGTGGTGCGCCCGGACAAGCCGCTTGCGGCTTTGCGATGTCGGGCGACCGATCTGGAAGGACCCAACGGATCGCGCATTCCCGCAGGGAACATCAGTCTCCTGCGGGTCGCCTACGTCCCGGTCACCGCCCCCACGGATTCGCTCGGCCAAGCGGGTGACTGGCCCGACCCGCTGCCGCCGCTGGATGGGCCGATCGACGTGCCGGCGGGCGTCAATCAGCCGATCTGGGTATTGGTGCACGTACCGCGGGATGCTGCCGCCAGCGACTACCTGGGCCGGATCGAGTTGTCGGCGAATGGATGGTCCGCCCACGTGCCGATCTCGCTGCACGTCTGGGATTTCGCCCTGCCGGACAAGCCCCGCACCGCCAGCGCCCTTGGCCTTTCGATGGGCAACGCCTACCGGTACCAGGCCGCCAAGACGTCCGAGCAGCACCGGCAACTGTTCGCCAAGTACATGCAATGCTTCGCCGATCATCGGATCAGCCCCTACAACCCGGTACCGTTCGACCCCATCGACATCAAGTTCGTACCGGACGCCCAGCCGCCGCGGGCCGACGTGACATTCGACCGCTTCGACGCGGCCATGGCCGAGGCCATCGACCGCTGGCACATCACGAGCTTCAATCTGCACCTGCCGGGCATGGGCGGCGGCACGTTCCACCAGCGACACGAGGGCCAGATCGCCGACTTCAAGGCCGGCTCGCCGCAGTTCGAGGCGCTGTTCTCCAGCATGGTCCGCCAGATCGAGTCGCACCTGCGCGACAAGGGCTGGCTGGACCTGGCCTACGTCTACTGGTTCGACGAGCCCGAACCGCGCGACTATGAGTTCGTCCGCGCCGGCATGGACCGGATCAAAAAGTACGCCCCCGGCATCCGCCGCATGTTGACCGAGCAGCCGACCGAGCCGCTGTTCGGCGCGGTCGACCTGTGGTGCCCGATCCTCGATGCGTTCAAGCCCGACGAGGTTCGGCGGCGGCAGGCCCTCGGCGAGCAGTTCTGGTGGTACATCTGCACCGGGCCCAAGGCCCCCTACTGCACCGAGTTCATCGACCACCCGGCCACGAGCCTGCGGGCCTGGTTGTGGCAGACATGGCAGCACCAGGTCAGCGGCATCCTGATCTGGGAGACGACCTACTGGACGAGCGGGACGGCCTTTCCCGACTCGCTGCAAGACCCCTACCGCGACGCCATGTCCTACGTCAGCGGTTACGGCACGCCGGCCGGCACGAAGAAGCCCTGGGGCAACGGCGACGGCCGCTTCATCTACCCGCCCGAGTCGGCCGCCGAGGGTGCGACCCATTTTGTGCCCGATGGACCCGTCAGCAGCATCCGCTGGGAGATGCTTCGCGACGGCATCGAGGACCTCGACTACTGCTACCTGCTGACCGACGCCCACGCGGCCCGGGGCAACAAGGATTCCCGAATCGACGCGCCCGCGGATATCTCGGCCAGGCTGACCAGCTACACGTTCGACCCCGCCCCCATCTACCGTCAGCGCCAAAGAGTGGCCGAGATGATCGAACGGATCGTCCGGGAGCGCTGACAGACCGGCCACCTCGGTCCGTCGGCCCGGCGGGGAAAGCCTGCCGTGTCGCAGGATGTCCCAGCACCGGGCGCCTCGCCGCCGGCCCTCTATTTCAGAATTGTGCAAAACAAATGACATTTGCTGGTTTTGTCGGGCGTCCTCACATATCCTTAACACGGGACGGCGGATAAGAATGCGACACGTCTGACGCGTCGTCCGTGGAGAGTACGGAGAGAGAGAGGCTGTTCGGCCAAGCCGAACGTGGAGGGCCGCCGAGGCGAGCGCCGCCTGTCACGATAACGGTCAGCGAGGGGCCGGGTCAGTCGGTTTCGGGCTGCGCGCGTACAGCGGGTTTGCATGGGGTCACCGAGAGACGGAAAGGCAATCTCCATCCGAAACAGTTCAGTCGTGCCCGTCGGCTGCAGCCCGCCGATGCAGCGGCTGCGGGAGACGGTGGAATCCGTCGCCCGGCGGTCGTGCACGGTGATCATCCGGGGCGAATCGGGCAGCGGCAAAGAGATGGTGGCCCGGTACATGCACGCCGGCAGTCCGCGACGCGACGGACCGTTCGTCGCCGTCGATTGCACGACGCTCAAGGACACCTTGTTCGAGTCGCAGCTCTTCGGCCATCGCAAGGGAGCGTTCACGGGGGCCGACTTCGCCACGCTGGGCTTCATCCGCAGCGCCGACGGTGGCACGTTGGTCCTCGACGAGATCGGCGAGATGGCCCTGCCCATCCAGGCCAAGCTGCTGCGGTGCATCCAGGACCGGGCGGTCGTGCCGCTGGGCGAGACCGCGCCGGTGTCCGTCGACATCCGCATCATCGCCGCCACCCACCGCGACCTGCGGGCGATGGTCCGCCGCGGCGAGTTCCGCGAGGACCTCTATTTCCGGCTCAACGTGGTCCAGATCGTGGTTCCTCCGCTGCGGGAACGGCGCTCGGACATCGCGCTGCTGGCCCGGCACTTCCTCGACCACTACGCGGCCTTGTACGACGAGCCCGCCAAGACGCTGACCCCCGACGCGCTCCGCGCGATCGAGGAGTACGCCTGGCCCGGCAACGTCCGCGAGCTGGCGAACATGATGGAGCAGGTCCACATCCTGGCCGCGGGCGACGAGGTGATGGTGGACGATCTTCCCGAAGAGCTGCGTCCGGCCGCCGCTCGGGCCGGTCTGCTGGAGCAGTCCGACCGCGAGATTCCGACCCTCGAAGTCTCGGAGCGCATGCTCATCGCCCGTGCCCTCCAGGTCGCCCGCGGCAACCGGACCCACGCCGCCGAAATCCTCCAGATCGACCGCCGCCGCCTCCGCCGCAAGATCCGTCTCTACGGCCTGCACGCCCTGCTCAAGCAGCCGGCCACGACCCCCTCGCAGGTCGAGCGGTAGCGCAAGGCCGAAGAGGAGATGGCAGCCAGACTGGCCGGGCAAATCCTGATCAGGGCCGCCACTCGCCCGGCGGGCCAGCCAGTCGACGAATCCGAGATCACCCCTCCATGACTGACCAGTCCCTCCCCGGGGTGGCGTCGGTGACAGTCCGACCACGAGGCAACAGAGACAACGTCTCGGTTCGCTCCGTTTCCTCGTGTTCCACGTTTGCTGTTTCACTCCGGCATGTGCGGGCCGGGGGAGCCCGCAGCAGCCCACTCGCTGGCGCTCGGGGCTCTGATACACGCCCGTCGACCTCACGCATTCTGCAAAACAATCTTCCCGCCGGTCGTGGACTTTGCCCCTTCGGTTGGTACACTGGTGACAGTCAACTAGTCGCCCCGCGCTCGCGCCTGGGGCTCTGATTGGCGCGGGCCTTCCTGTAGCTGAGGGTGTCATCATGGCCAATCTGATCGCGTGCCGAATCGCGAGCTACGGCAAGTTTCAGGACCGGGGGTGGTCGCACCTGCCGACGGTCGGCATCCGACACGTCGAGATTCCGGTGCCCGGCCCCGACGAGATCGGCGACGTGGGCAAGCGCCTCGCCGACCACGGTTTGCTCGCCTCCTCGTTTCAGGGCAACTGCCAGATCACCAACCCCGGTCTGCTCGACGACATGCGGACCCAGTTGCGGGCCTGCACGGAGCTGGGGGTCAGGATTCTGTTCCTGAGCGTCAAGGGCGGCGACACGCCCCGGCCCGAGGTGTGGGCCCGCATGAGGGAGGTGGGCGACCTGGCCGCCGCCGCCGGCGTCACCGTCGTCATGGAGACGCACCCCGACCTGATCAGCAACGGCGACGTGGGCCGTCAGACCATCGAGGCCATCAACCACCCCAGCGTGCGGATCAATTACGACACCGCCAACGTGTACTACTACAACCAGAACGTCGACGCGGTGGGTGAACTCAAGAAGCTGATCGAATACGTCGTCGCCGTGCACCTCAAGGAGACCAACGGCGGCTACCAGACGTGGCATTTCCCGGCCCTGGGCCAGGGGGTGGTCGACTTCCCCGAGGTCTTCCGCCTGCTCAACGCCCGCGGGTTCACCGGGCCGTTCACGATGGAACTCGAGGGCATCAAGGGCATCGAGTGGGACGAGGCCGGCCAAGTCCAGTGCGTCGAGGACTCCGTCGCCTATCTCCGCCGCATCGGCGCCCTGACCTGACCGCTCCTCGCGTCCGCCAGAACCACAGGGCAGGTCTGCGCTGCCCTCTGCCCTGCCTGCGTCGAGGGGCGAATTCAGTCGAGACTGCTCGGGCCGCCGTACTCGGTCTTGATGAATCGGGTGGGGCCTTCCTCGGGCACGACCGCGATGTAGATGTCCTGATAGCGTTCGGGGGCCCGGCCGGTGCCGCCCAGCCGACGGTACATCTCGTCGTTGATGCTGGTGGTGGTGCCGAAAACCGAGCCCATGTTGCCGCAGAACAGGACGGTCTCGCCGAAGTGCTCGGTGAGGATCTCCTGCACGAGTTCATCGACGTGGATCAGGCAGACTTCGGCATCATGCAGGCATGTTTCTCGGGACACGGCTCGCCCTATCCCGCCGGCTGCTCGTATCAGGACTTCGATGGAGACTCCGACGTGGACGGCGCGGACCTCGCCCTGTTCGAGGGATGCCTGGGCGGACCCGACCACCCGCCTGGATGCTGAATGGCTATCCCACGGAATCTCCGCAGACCTCGCAGATTCCCGAAGTCCGCACTGTCCTTCCGCGCGTCGCCGCGGCCTTGGGTTGCGGGCGCAGCCCGCGCCGTGTTCTCGGCGTGATCCGCGGTTCACCTCGGCTGGATCAGTTCCGGCGTGGACCCGGCGGACTGGACGGGCCGGGCGTACCAGTAGGCGGTGCTGGACCAGATGGGGTGGTCGCGCTGGATGATCGTGTTGCCCATCATCCCGAAGCCGTCCGCGCCCATGGTTTCCTCGGCCACTCGGATGTTGCGGCGGAATTGGAAGGCATCATTGAGATGAAAGGAGTACACGGCCACCTCGCCGGGGCGGGTCTTGATGAAGCCCGAGACCGCCTTGCGATCGAAGCTGCACCACCCGGAATTGAAGTATTCCTCGCTGCCCGTGCCGTGGTAGCTTGGGGGCCAGCCGTCCTCATCCGTCCAGATCAGCCAGTCACCCTCGCCCCACCAGTCTCGATGAGGCCATTGCAGGTGAAGCAGCACCCCGACGTACTTGCCGGGACCTTCCCGCTCGAGCACCAGGTGAGCGGGGACGTTCTGCGGGCCGAACTTGGGCGCGTCGGGCTGGGCGGCGCGGCGTTCGTTCCAGGTCGCATGGAGGCGGCCCCAGTTGGCCGGCACTCCGTCGGCCGCTGAGGCGGCCTGGACGTCGAGGTTGAGCCGGATCTTGTGGGCCCGCTGACCGGAGCGGTTCTCGAACCGCAGCACCGCGCCGTCCGCGAACGGCATCGGGAAGCAGGAATACGCTTCCGACGGCGTTACGCCCAGCAGCAGCGAATTGAAGTGGATCTCGTTGCCCCAGGCAGGGGCATTCGGGTTGACAAGCTGCACGCGGCAATGTCCGGCAAAGGGGATCGGAAACAGGATGCCCGGATACGTCTTGTGAAAGACCAGGGGATACGGAAACGGGCCGTTGCGGTCGTCGAACAAACGGTCCACCGGCATGTCAAAGACCGGTCGTTCGTGGTGGTCGAGGATGATCTGGATGTGCGAGTCGCCGGGGCCCGGCTTTTGGAAGAAGTCCTTTTCCGTGCCGAGCACGCCGGTGAAGATGCGGTGGATGCAGCCCGGGCCGTCGACGTCCAGCAGGACGTTTCGGCCGTTCTCCACCCGCTTGAAGTCCCAGCCGTCGAGATTGCCGCCCGAGCGATCCCAGGTGCTCGACATGGCTGTGTGGGAGTCTTCCAACTCGGGCAGATGGTCCAGCGTCCGTAATCGCCGGAGGAAAAAGGTCAGGTCCCTCATCGGCCGCTCGGGCGCGGTCCGCGGGCCTGCACCCACCCGGCTCGGCGGCTCGGCGGCTTCCAAAGTCTTGATCCGGATGTCGCGCCAGCGGATCGTCCCCTGCCGGCCCGCGTGCACTTGCAGAGCGAAGAAGCCCTCGGGTGTGAAGGCCTGGGCGTCGTTATCCGTATAGTCCGCACATGCGATGCCGTTGACCCAGGTTTGCAGACGGCGGCCGCGGGCCTGGATGATGAAAGTGTTCCACCCGTCGTGGCGAAACGCCTCCCGGGCACGGGCGTTCGCGTCGCCCTTCAGATCGTTGAGCCAGCCGCGTCTCGCCTCGTCGTAGATCCCGCCCGACCACCGCCGCTCCTGCCCCTGATCGATTTCGCACTGATAGCCGTACACGCGGCCGTCGCCGTCCCGCTGGTTCGAGCGGAACTGGATGCCGGAATTCCCCGGCACGTCGAAGCGGACTTCGGCGGTGAAAATGAAATCGCGGTACGTCCGCTGCGTGCGCAGAAAGCTGTTGAGCTTCGAGCCGGGATCGCAGACGCCGACGATGGACCCGTCCTCGACATGGTATTTCGCAGTGCCGTTCACGCTCCGCCAGCCATCGAGCGTCTGGCCGTCAAAGAGCGGTACGAATCCATCCGCCTGGATGTCGGGCGCCGGCTCCTTCTGTAAGTTCTCGCCCGCCGGCCGCGAAATGGCCGAGCCGCCGTCGCGGGCGGGCGCCGTTGAAGGTTGGGCCCCCACCAAGACGGGGCGGACGAAACACAACGCGGCCACGAGCGCGAGAGGAATGCGAGGTCGCGGACTTCTCTTCATGGTCATGGATCCTCCTCACCGCGGCGGAGCCGACATGGTGCCTCTTTGGGCGTTCCTTCCGGACGGTTGTCGTCCGCGATGCTAACGAGATGTTTTGCCGCCGTCCATAAACTCTCGATCCCTTGACCGGTCGTCATCATTTGCGTTTGACGACGCCGCTCGCAAGCTAATCCCTTCATATTCGTCATTCCTTGACCGGCCCAAGCTCCGGCTTGTCTCACGGACGAGCGAGCCCTAAGATCCCGTCGGCGGCGAACGCGAAACCGTCACCGGGGGCACTGAGAGTGCATCCTGAAACCCGTGTGGGACCGGCTTCCAGCCGGCCGGTCTTCAGGGTTTCAGGATGCACAGTTAACAGAAAGGAGAACGCACATGTCTCGACGGAAGGAATGGCCGTGGCTGGTGGTGGCGTTGATGGGCGGGCTGACGACGGGCTGCATGCCGAAGATGACGCTGGAGCAGATGAAGGCCCAAATGCCGAAG
>JACQVT010000861.1 GCA_016209665.1 Planctomycetota bacterium
GCGTAGGTCTGGCCGACGTCCAGGCGGCGTACTCCGGCCCGGAGTGCGATCTGTGGGAACTCCTGATGGGTGCCCAGATCCACGTGGGCGGGCTGAGATCGTCCATGCGGCTGGCGGACCGCGCCGGCATCCCGGCGGGCAGCCGAGGCGTCGACCTGTGCTGCTGCAAGGGCGCGGGGATGCAGTTTTTGGTGCGGTTTCGCCAGGTGGCGGCCATGACCGGCGTGGACTTTACGCCGCGGGTCATCGACGAGGGACGGCGGCGGGCGGCCGCGCAGGGCACGGCGGAGCGGGTCCGGTTCGTCCTCGCCGAGGCGGATCGCACGGGGCTGCCGTCCGCCGGTGCCGATTTCGTCTGGGGTGAGGACGCGTGGTGTTACGTGGCCGACAAGAGACGGCTCATCGGCGAGGCGGTCCGGTTGCTCCGCGCGGGAGGCACGATCGCGTTCACGGACTGGCTGGAAGGGACGGTTCCACTGAGCGAGGCCGAGGCCCGGCGGTTCATGGCGTTCATGAAGTTCCCCAGCCTGGCCGCGATCGACGATTACCGCGGCCTGCTGGAAACCAACGGGTGCCGCGTCTCCTGCGCCGAAGACACGGGGCAGTTCGCGTCTCACGTGGACCTGTACGTCGACATGCTGCGCCGGCAGTTGACGTACGACGCCCTGCAGATCGTAGGGTTCGACGCCGGCATGATCGAGACGATCGTGGGCGAGTTGTCGTTCGTCGCCGAACTCGCCCGCGCGGACAAGCTGATCCAGGCGATGTTTGTGGCGGTCGGCGGGTAACTGCGATGTATCACGACCGCGAACGGAGTGGGCGATGAGGATTTGCACGAACGGTTCGGTGTCGGCCAAGGCGTCATCGCCGGCCTGCGACACCCGTGAGTCGAGGCGCGGCGATGCCGGTGGCTGCGCGTCGGACCGGTCGACGCCGTTGACCTGGTTTCGGGACATGGTCCCGCACTGCCTGGAGTATGCCCGGACAGCCAAGGAGCAGGGACATCCGATCGTCTGCATCATGTGCGAGTTCACGCCGCGGGAGCTGATCATGGCGGCGGGGGCGGTGCCGGTGTGCATGTGCGGCGGCTCGGCGGAGACGATCCCCGCGGCGGAGCGCGACCTGCCCGCGAACCTGTGCCCGCTGATCAAGTCAACCTATGGCTACCACGTGCTGAGGACGAACCCGTTTCTCGAGATGGCCGACCTCGTGGTGGCGGAGACCACCTGCGACGGCAAGAAGAAGATGTACGAGTTGATGGCCCAGTCGCGGCCGATGTACGTCCTCGAGTTGCCGCACAACCCCGATTCGATCGAAGCCCTGGGGTTCTGGGAGCAGCAGATTCGCCGGTTCAAACGGGAGCTGGAGCGGCGATTCGAGGTGTGCATTACCGACGATCTGCTGCGCAAGGCCATCGCGGTCATGAACCGCGAGCGGCGGCTGCGGCGGGCCCTGGCCGCGGCCATGGAGGCCGACGGCCCGCCCCTCACGGGCCGGCAACTGGCTGACCTGCGGAGCTGCATCTCCGGGATCGCCTGCGACCTGCGGCAATACGAGCAGGTGCTGCAATGGCTGGGCCCGCGGCGGGAGAACGGCCTGACGGATCGTGTGCGGGTGCTGCTCACCGGCGTACCGATCGCCCACGGGGCGGAACGCGTGCTGGACATCGTCGAAGGTTGCGGCGGTCTGGTCGTGTCCATGGAGAACTGCACCGGGATCAAGCCCATCCTCGACGACGTCGACGAACACGCCGCGGACCCGCTCGCCGCCCTGGCCCAGAAGTATTTCCACATCCCCTGCGCGGTCATGAGCCGCAACGACCGCCGCGTCGAGGCCCTCCGACGGCTCGTCGGACGATATCGCCCGCAGTGCGTGATCGATCTGGTCTGGCAGGCATGCCTGACCTACGACGTGGAGTCCGCCCGCATTCGGCGTCTGGCCGAGGAGGAGTTCGGCCTGCCGTACTTGCAGATTGAGACCGACTACTCGCCCTCCGACTCGGCCCGGATCGGCATGCGGATCGAGGCCCTGTTCGAGACGGCGCGAGCGCGAGCAGGCGGCTCCACCACAGAGTTTAGTCGCCGTGGCGACAATCTCGCCTGCGGCGGACCTTCACCACGACAGAGCGTCTATGACGGCGGCGGGACGTGATCATGGCCCGAATCGTGTATTCGTGTCCGTTCGTGCCCGCCGAGTGGATCGAGGCCCACGGTTTGTCCGCCTGCCGCGCGCTGCCGACGGTTCGGTGCGACACGGCCCGCAGCCCGCAGGCAGGGCTGTGCCCGTTCGCGCGGAGCTTCAGTGAGTTCACGGCGGGCAACGACTACGCCGGCATCGTGTTCACGACGGCGTGCGACCAGATGCGGCGGGCGAGTGAGCTGGCCGCCATGCACACCAGCCGGCCGGTGTTCCTCATGAACGTGCCGGCGACAACGCAGACGGCCGCGGCGAAACGGATCTACATCGGCGAGTTGCGTCGGCTGGGGCGGTTCCTCAAGACCGTCGGTGGTCACGAGCCCGATCGCGACGCGCTGGTTCACGTCATCCTGCGTCACCAACGGATGCGCGACCAGCCTTGGTCGGCGTCTGGGGACAGTCCTTCGGCAATGGAAATGGACCGGCTGGAAGCCGGTCCCACACTCATGCGGAAAGCCGGTGCCACATCGGGATCACCGGGCACGGTCCGGCTCGGCGTGGTCGGCGGGCCGATCCCCGATGGGTCGCCGTTCGTTCGGCAGGTGGCGCGGGCGGGGGCGACGATCGTGCTCGATGCCAGCGACAGCGGCGAACGGACGCGGCCGGCTCGCATGGAGCCCGACCGGCTGCGGCACGATCCGGTGGCTGAACTCGCGCGGGCCTACCTGGCGATCTCGTCGATCCACCATCGGCCGAACGATCGCTGTTTCGCGTGGCTGCGCCGCGAGGTCGCCGCGCGAGACGTCCAGGGGTTGATCCTGCGGCGGTACGTCTGGTGCGACCTGTGGCACGCCGAGGCGCCGCGATTGGCGGAGTCGGTCGGCGTGCCGGTGCTGGACCTGGAGACGGATGGCGAGACCGATGCCGCCGCGGCCCGTACTGTCAGCCGTATCGAGGGTTTCGTCGAGATACTGGTCGGCGAGTTCGGCGCGACTCGACGCTCGTCGATAGCACTCGTCGCCCGTTCGTGAGACAGTCCATGCCAATGACCGCGCCACCAGCCCGGATCACGCTCGACGAGTGGACACGGGCGTATCCGCGCCTGCGGACGGCCGGGCTGCGCGAACCGAGTTATGGAGGATCGCTGCGCCGACACTTCGATGACGGTGATTCGCGCCTGGCCAGGCTGAAGTTCGACAACTCGCCGGCGGCCCTGAGGCTGTGGAACCTGCTGCTGACCGAGGAGGATCGCCTGCGCCAGGCCCGGTCGACGGGCTAGACGATCGTCGGCGTGATGAAGGATCTGGGCACGGCGGCGGTGCTCGCGTGCAGTATCACCAACGTGGTGGCGTTCTACCCCGACGGGGCGTGGTGGACCCCGTGCATCATGGAGCACAACGCCCGGCTGCTCGAGGTGGCGGACTCGCTGGGAGTGCCCGAGTCGTTCTGCCCGGTACGGGCCATGCTGGGAGCGTTCGTCACCCGAGACCGGTTCCCCATCCCGGACCTGCTGGTGTGCGGCGTCGGGGCGACGTGCGACGATTTCTCCGCCATCGCCCAGCGGCTTTCCGGCATGGGTCACCCGATCGTCTGGTGGGAGATGCCGCACCGGCGCCCGCCGGAGCCGGGAGAGCCGGCAGTGGGGTTGCCCGGCGGCGGCGTGGCCCCGACGGAACAGGTCGCGATCGTCGAGGCCGAACTGCGGCGGATCGGGCAAGCCATCGCAGCGGCGGCGGGTCAACGGTTCGACGAAAACCTGATCGCCGCGGGCATCCGCAGGGGAAACGCCATTCGCGCCATGCTGGACGAGTTGCGGACGATGGTGTTCACGGCCGACCCGTGCCCGATGCCGGCGCTGGAGATGCTGATCGCCGAGATGCTGGCCATCCACTATTGCAGCGACCGCAACGAAACGGACCAGGTCCTGCTGGAGCTGCGCGGCGAGGTCGAACGGCGGGTGCGGTCGGGTATGGGGGTGCTGCCACCGGACGCGGTGCGCGTGTTCTGGGTCAACCCGGTGGCGGACCTGCGGGTCATGAACCTCGTCGAGGATGTCGGGGGGCGTATTTGTGGCACCGACTACATGTTCACGCACGCCCTGGATGCCATTCCCGAGGACTGCCCTCCGATGGAGGCGTTGGCTCGGACGGCCCTGGCGGACTCGATGGCCGGGCCGGTGAGCCAACGGGCGGACCGGATCTGCCGCGACGCGGCGAGGTTCGGCTCGCAGGCGGTGCTCGTGTCGCGCATCCCCGGGGCCAGCCACTGCGCCACCGAGGGTGCGATCATCGCCGAGATCGTCCGGTCGCGGTTGGACCTGCCGGTGATCGAGATCGAAGTGCCGTCGAACACCGACGCGATCGAGCCGGGTTTGTGTACGCGGCTGCAAGCGTTGGTAGAGACGGCGCGGGGGCGGCACGCATGACGTTGACGTGCGGGATCGATGCCGGTTCGCGGACGGTCAAGATCGTCCTGCTGGACGCGGACGCTCCGTGCGTCCTCGCGGCGGCGGTGGTTGACCAGGGCGTGCGACAGGAGGAAATCGCCCGGAGGCTGTACGGCGGGCTGCTCGATGAAACCGGAGCAGCGCCCTCGCAGGTGGTCCGTTGCATCGCGACCGGCTACGGTCGAAACCTCGTGAGTTTCGCCGACAAGACGATCACCGAGATCACCTGCCATGCGGTCGGCGTGCATCACGTGTGGCCCGAGGCCCGCACGGTCGTGGAC
>JACQVT010000879.1 GCA_016209665.1 Planctomycetota bacterium
CACCACTCGACCCGGAGGTTGGGGGCCAGGGCCGGCTCCACGCCCGACACCCGCACCTCGTGGATCTCGCGCAACATGTCCCACTCGACGCCGACACCCTCGGCCAGAGGCCGGCCGAACGCGGTCAGATCCACCCATTCACCCACTTGCGGCGTACCTTGGGCCGCGGTCACGCCGGCGGCCAAGACCAGGTATCCTGCAACGAGACTTCTCGCGGTCGTCCGAATTCGACGGGACATGGTCTCTCCTGGTTCGTTCTTGGGATCAGCGGTGGCGTTCCCGGCCGTGCCGTGGCTCGCGGATGGCAGTCTAAGCTGGAGCCGACGTACGGGTCAAACACGCTGGAATGCCCGGGGTGGTGGGGTCCGCGAGCCCAGACAGGACTTGGCAGTTTCTCCGGGTAGTCAAAACGTTCCAGAGCCGTCGCGGCTGGGCGGTGGCGCAGCGAGGTGTCCGGTTCCAACCACTCCCGGTGGGGCCGGCGAAAGAAATCCGACAACGGCCTTGGCGCGTCCCAGTAGACAGGGTATACTGGATTATGTCCATGGATACTTGTTGGCGCCGGCCTCGGCAGTTGCAGAACGCGGAGTAGGCCAGGATTCCCCCCTCTTTCCGTCGGAAATCGAGGCGGGGCGTTCGGCCAAGGCAAAGTCAGAACCGAATGAGGAGGAACAACGGCACGGGGCTGGTTCCTGTTTGCCTGGAGGGTCGACCGATGCGCAAGTCTTTCCTGTTGCCGCTCGCCTTGTTGTGCCTGAGTCTGTGGCCGGCCGGCGCCGCCGCCAACTGCCCGGTGGGCTACCTGAACGAGATCTTCTGCGATGATTTCGACACGTATTGTTCCGAATCCATCGGCGGGCATCCGGGGGACTCGAAATGTCCCACCTCCGGGGCGACGCGGGTCGACCAGCGCTTGAAGGAGGTATGGCTGCGGGAGCCCCGGGCCGGCTGCGGAACGGAAATGATCGTCGAAGAGGACCAGACTCGTCTGACGTCGGGTCCGTATGGCGGCCGACATCCCTGCCAGGGTGACGCCCAACTCGGACCGGGGACCAGCCGGGACTGGGTGCACTCGCCCTATCCGCTCAGCGCCGACGGCCAGATCCGGAACCTCTCCTGGCGGGTCCAGGACGTTTTCGGGAGCACGAACACGGCGGTGGTGGCCACCGACGACCAACCGCTGATCCTGACCTACATGGTTGACGGCGGCGGCTCGGGGAAGATTCACTGGGACAACGGCTTCATCCAGGTGACGCTGGACGACGGGAACGAGAACCAGCGCACGGACACGGCGAACGTCAACTACGTCGACAGTCCGGACTGCAGCGTCTACTGCAGCCCTCCGATCGCGTTCGAGCCGATGCCGATCGTCTGCGCCCAGGGCAACCCCATCGGGCCGTTGCCCGCGGCGTGCCCCAACGTGGTCACCAACCCGCCCCCGATCCATCAGTCCATCGCCGTCGGCGTTCTGTCGCTGATCGATCCCGACCCTTGCCACTGCGGCTCATCGCAGGCGCACGGGCCGGTGAACTACCACTTGAACGTCTATGACGGTCAGATGTGGTGGATTCTCAGGTCCAACAATCCGCGGCCCAGCACGGGCAGCATCGCGCCGCGAAGAGCCGGCGAGGACCCCATGCCGCCTCCCCAACCGCAGGACCTGACCACCCCCGGCGATTTCACGCTGAACGGGGGAACCAACGGCGGCAAGTCGTTCAACTGGGTGACGCTGACCATCAAAACCAACACCTTCAACGTCCAACTGACGACCCAGGAGCGGGACAAACTGGGCAACCAGTACCACGTGACCAGCATCATGAACGACATCCCGCGGGCGTACCTGGGAGCGTTCAATGCCATGCGGAATGGTGTCAGCCTCGGCTGTGCGATCCAGGGCACGCCGAACAACCCCTGGGCCTGCGGTGGCACCAACACCCACTGCCTGCGTTCGCGAGTCAACACCGCCGGGGCCCTGGTGTATGACGACCTGACGCTGTACGGCGGTGCCCCCATCGTCGAGGAGGGCGCCTGCTGCCACGCGGACGGGAGCTGCACCGACGTGCTCCAGACGGAGTGCAACGGCATCTTCCGGGGCCGAAACACCTTCTGCTCCACGATTGTGCAGCCGTGCTGCCCGCTGATCTACGGCGA
>JACQVT010000896.1 GCA_016209665.1 Planctomycetota bacterium
AACTGGAATCGCCGAGCGCACAGGTCCCCGCACGAGCCCATATGGATGTTGCGATAGGCGTCCCAGAGTCCGTCGCGGATCATGGCATCGACGATCTCGCCGTGGCCGAGGCGGTAGCCCTGGCGGGCCTTCTCCAGCAGGTAGGGGGCCCGGGTCATGTTCTCGGTGCCGCCCGCGACGATGGCGGACACTTCGCCGCACTGGATGGCCTGGTCGGCGAGCATGACCGCCTTGAGGCCGGAGCCACAGACCTTATTGACCGTCGTGGCACCCACGCTGACGGACAGACCGGCGCCGATGGCCGACTGACGGGCGACGTTCTGTCCGCAGCCGGCGCCGATGACGTTGCCGAAAATGACCTCGTCGACCTGATCGAACGACAGGCCGGCCCGCTCCAGTGCCGCCTTGACGACGATGCCGCCCAGGGCGGGGGCAGACACCTCGGCCAGCGCTCCGGACAGGCTGCCGATCGCGGTACGCACGCCGCCGGCCAAAAACGTTTCTTTGCGCATCCCTCGATTCCCCACGAGCGTGTGTGAGAAACCAGAGGCTTGTCCGAACCGCGACCGAGGGAGGGGCTCCCGGTCTCGCGCAATCCACCGCTTCCTTACGGGCGCGGTTCGGAAAAAGCTTCACACACACACTTCCTGTGCATCCAGCCACCCTGAAGCCTGACCGGCTGGAAGCCGGTCCCACACCGCATGTACCCTCACTGGATCGTCCAGCCGCCGTCGATCACGATGCACTGCCCGGTGATGTTGCGGGCGGCAGCGGTGCAGAGAAACTCGACCGTGGCCGCCACCTCCTCGGGGGTGATGAAGCAGCGCTTGGGCATCGGCTTGAGCATGATCTGATCGATCACCTGCTCGGGCGTGATGCCGTGCGTGCGGGCCTGAGCCTCGATCTGAGCATCCACCAGCGGCGTGCGGATGTACGACGGACAGATCGTGTTCACGGTGATGTCGACATCGGCGGTCTCCAGAGCCAGTACCTTGGCTAGGCCGACCAACCCATGCTTGGCCGCCACGTATGCGGTCTTGAACGAGGAGGCGACCAGCGAATGGATGGACCCGATATTGATGATGCGTCCGAAGCTGTTCTTCCGCATGATGGGCAGCACGGCCCGGCTCATTCGGCAGGCTCCCCTGAGCATCACGTCGATGAGCAGGTCCCATTTCTCTTGCGGGAACTCTTCCAGCCGGGCCACGTGTTGCAGGCCGGCATTGTTGACGAGGACGTCCACCGGTTCATTTCCCACCGTCCGAAGCATAGCCTCGATGCTGTCGTCGCGGGTTACATCCAGCGCGTGAGCGGATGCGGTACCGCCCGGCCGGTCGATCATCGACAGCGTCTCGGCGGCCCGCTCCGGCGACTGGTCGGTCACAAAGATGCGATGTCCGCCGGTGCTCAGGACGTCGGCCAGGCCGCGGCCGAGGCCGCTGCCGGCACCGGTAATCAGGATACTCAGATGGCGATGAGTCATGAGTCTTCCTCAGCATGCTCGCCGTGAGCTTCGTACTCGGCCCGCAACTGCCGGCGCATCACTTTGTTCGAGGCGGTTCGCGGCAGTTGGTCGATCAGCCTTACGTCGGCGATCCTGAACAGCGGGTTGAGGTCGCCGCGGATCGCCTGCTGCATGATAGCCAGCCACGCGTCGGGCGGCCGGTTCAGGCTCGCATCGACGACCGCGTAGATGACCAGAAGGCTTGGGCCTCCGCCCGGCGGTTGGGCAGCGATGGCGGCCACGTCGCGTACGCCCTCCAACCGGCCCAGCACCCGCTCGATCTCGGCGGACGATACCTTGATGCCGCCGAGATTCATCGTGTCGTCGGCGCGCCCGAGGGCCCGGTAGTAGCCACCGGGCAGACGCTCCATCTGGTCGCCGTGCCGACGAAGCAGCTCCCCGCGCGGACCGGGCGGCAGACCCTCGAAATAGATCGCGTGGTGATCGGCGTTGAGCAGGCCCGCGGACAGGCCCAGTGCCGGGGGGGCGAGAAACAACTCGCCCATGTCCGCGGGCGCCCCGGCCTCGTCGAGGATCACGAAATCGCTCCCCATCGCGGGGCCGGAGAAGGTGCTCGGCGCGCTCGGCTGGATGACGGTGCTGGTAATGTAGCCGCCGCCGACCTCGGTGCCCCCACAATACTCGATGATCGGCCGGTACCCCGCCAGGTGCATGAGATAGTGCATGTCGTCAGGGTTCGAGCATTCGCCCGTCGAGCCGAACGCGCGGATGCGGCTCCAATCCAGGCCCTTCATGCACTCGGTGGCCCGCCATTGCCGCACCAGGCTTGGCACGACGCCGAGCATGCTCACGCCGGCCGCGGTCACGAATTCGCCGAACGCCCGCCCGGTCGGCACGTCGTCGAACAGGGCGATGGTGCCGCGGTTGATCAGCGTGGCGAAGACCAGCCACGGTCCCATCATCCAGCCCAGGCTGGTCGGCCAGCACACCACGTCGCCCGGGCAGATGTCGTGATGATAGTACCCGTCGGACGCGCATTTGATCGGTGTCGTATGGTCCCAGGGAACGGCCTTCGGGTCGCCGGTGGTGCCGGAGGAGAAGAGGATATTGATGCAGTCACCGGGCGCGCGGATTCGGGTATCGAAATCGGTGTCCGCGCTCAGAAAATCGCGCCAAGCCAGGTCGCCCGGCCGCTGGATCGCAGGACCGACACCGGCGTGCTCGGGCCCCGCCAACACGATGGCCCGGACGTCGCCGGCCTGGAGGACCTTTTCGTACAGCGGCAGGGTTCGGCCGCCCCGGCACATGTGCTCGGCGGTGAAGACTACCTTGGCCCCGGAGATTTCGAGACGCCGGCGGATTTCCATCGGGGCGAAGCTCTCCGCGATCGACACGGCGACGCAGCCGGCCTGGACAATCCCCAGATAGACGGCAACGCTCTCGGGCCGCATGTTCATGACGATGGCGATGGCGTCGCCCGGCGCCAGGCCTTGTCGCACCAGTCCATTGGAGACCCGGTTGGCAAGAAGCCCCAACTCGCCATACGTCGATCGGGTGATTTCGCCCGACGCCGATCCGGCCACGATTGCCGTGGCGTCTGGAGGCGAACGAAAACAGCTCTCACAAATGTTGAGCTTCGCCCCGGGCAGCCACCGCGGCACCCGCGGGTCGCTGTCCGGTGCGAGAATGCGCGAAGGAGGCTCCCGAAAGCGGATGCCAAGCCGGGCCAGCGTGAACGGCCAGAAGCACTCGGGATCGGCGACCGACCAGCGGTGCAGGTCCGCGTAGTCCGTCAGGCCCCGTTGCCGCAGCGCTCCACCGAGATTCGATTCGGCCAGGATGTCGGGCGGCGGCACCCACAGCGGCACCGGTCCCGCTCGGTGGTCCCACGCGTGAAACACTTTCTCCCGCACGTATTGATGAACTGCGAAGGGATGCTCCGGCTTCAGAACCGAGGCGGCTATCCGACGCCACTGTTCGGTCACTGGGCCCTCGGACGTGAGCCTTCGTACCTGCTCGACGAGGCGTTCAGCCTCCTTCGGGCTCAGTCCCAGCGCGTGCAGTTCATCAGGAAGCAGCGTCATCATTGGGCCGTCGCTTGGCTCCGTGGGGTTCGGTCCGTCTCCGGTGGACGATCGTTCCGCATCCAAAGCATAGCGGAAAGCCGGGCATAGCGCCAGTACGCGGGTAGTGGGGACGGCAACCGGGTCTGACAGTTTTGCCGGGCAGGCACAAGCTGTTCGCCCGTAGGGCGTTCGAGGGTTGCCAGGAACTTGAAGTCCCTGGAAGGCGGGTGCCATCATACTCCTTCCCTCCTCCATCTGTTTTCTCCGCCCACAGGGCGGAGAAAACAGATGGAGGAGGGTTTCCTGGTCTTCGTCAACCAGGGCCTGAAGGGCCCTGGCAACCACCGTGCGCCCTGCCGGGCGATGATCGGCGACCTCAATGGTACCGGGTGCCTCTCCCCCTCGGCCTGCGATCCGTTTAGTATTCGCGTCATGAATGGTCTGAAGTCCAATCGGTATGGCTCGGCTACCAGGGTCCTCATCGTCGGTAGCCTGCTGCTGGCGCCGACCGGGGGAGCTTTCGCCCAGAGGGGCAGTCTGTCGGGCAAGATCAGCGATGCGGCAACCGGCGCCCCGATCCCGCATGCGCCGGTGCGGGCCTACCTCCACGGCCGCAGCGTTGCCGCCGGCGCTTCGAGCGAGGGCGACGGCGGCTACACCATCGACAACCTGCCGCCGGGCCGGTACGCCGTTTGCGTTCCCGCCGGCGAGACCTACCGGCCTGTCGTCGTGCCCGCGGTCGAGGTGCGGGCCGACAATACGGCCCGCGTCGACCTTCGGGCGCGTCAGTCGCTCGTGATCGACGGCGACTCCTGGGTGCAAGCCTATCCATCCTTCGCGCAGTCGTTTGCCGCGACGGGGCTGGGCCTCACCGTGGCGCAGATCAAGGCATTCGGTTCGCAGAGGCGCGTCACGTTGCAGGTGCTCGACGGTGAAGGGCCGACGGAAAGACCGCTGGGGCCGCCTCGGACCACCGAACCGGTCGGCGGCGAGGGGACGGCATCTGTCTGCTGGGCCGGTGGCGAGGTGACGACCATTCCGGGCCGTGTCTACACGCTTAAGATGTCCGCGGCCGAGGGGCAGATGTGGGTGCCCGGCGTGGCCGGCCGCGGCGACGTGTACCCATTGGGCATGGCGTGGTTCGACGGATCGGCCCGCCCGCATTCGGACCTGGGTCTCCTGCTCTGTGAGGACAGCGACGACCTGCGGACCGATTACGCCTTGGCCGGCAGTCGGCGGGACCATCGGGCAATCTCGGCCGGCCAGACGTTCGTCGCCCTGAGTCGCTGCATCACGTTCGCGTCCGCTCAACTGGCGGGCGTTGGCGCCGCGCCGAGCCACGTGCGGTTCAGCATCCATGAGGGCGGCCCGGGCGGTCCTCAACTCGGCCCGAGCAAGGCCGTCGCTCCCGGCCCAGACGCCGCCGTCGTCTGGGGACCGCAGGAGGTACCGGTCGAGCCGGGCGGCGTGTACTACCTGCACATCGAGAGCTACAGCGGAGGGGAGTTCCTGATCAACTATCAACGTGACGCCTACGCCCAGGGCCAGGCGTTCTTCGACGGCCGGGCCGATCCGACCCGCGATCTGAGCGCGTTCGTGGGGGGCGAGATCAGCGACGAGGATTTCGCGCGGCTGCACGCTCACCCGCAACGACTCGAACCGGTGGTGCTGGTCAATCCGTCGTTCGAGGAGGGAGCCGACGGCTGGCAGCGGGAGGGGCAGACCGGTGCGGTCGTGGGCTGTGATGAGGGTATCGTCCCGGCATGGGGCAGCGCCATGTTCGGCTGGACGAGCCTCGACAAGGGCGAAGGCTCTCGCACCACGATCTACCAGCAGGTCGAGGCGACACCGGGGCGGACGTACTGCTTCAGCGGCTCTGTGTTCACCGATCACCGCGGCGGACGCAGCAGCGACGTCAAGGTGCGGCTGATCGTGCTGCCCGCCGGTGGAACGGCCGTCCGGGATCTCGCGCATCTGACGTCTTCGCAGTGGTACGCGACCGAAGGTCAATGGCGCCGCGGGTCGGTGGAGTTCAAGGCCGCCGCCGCGTCGATCACAGTGGGGTTTGAACTCGAACAACGCTGGAGCCTGCCGGCGAGTCAACTCTACGTGGACGGGGCCCAACTGGAACGGATCGGAGACCGTTGAATGCAGACCGGACGGCTCATGGTCGCGGCGTGTGCGGGGATTGCCGTTCTCGTGCTCCATCAGGCTTCGCTGGCCGCCGGCAAGATCAAGGGTAGCGCCGGCGGCATCGAGCGCGGGGCCAGCGTGATCTCTCGCGACGGCACGCTGCGCGGTTGGACGGTCACCGGCCCCAGCGGCTTGTACGAGTTCACGGGCCTTCAGGCCGGCGAGTACCTGATGCTCATCAACGGCATCATCGTTCCCAACGTGCGGGTGCTCGACGGCCGCACGACCGTCGTCGACCAGGCGGACCAGCCCGAGTTGAGCTTCGAGCAGGAACTGTGGACGCCCGGCCGCGTGAGTTTCGCCCAGAGTTTCGTGGCCACCGGCACGGCGGTCACGGGCTTTTCGCTGTGGCGGGCCTCGGGCGATGGACCTCTGCGGGTGTCGCTGTACGAGGACTCCCCGACGGGCAAACGCGTGGCCGGCCCGGTCGAGACCGGACCGATGACCTGGATCTGCTGGACTGGGCTGCCCGCGGACCAGTTCGTCACCACTCCGGGCCGCAAGTACGCCCTGGAGCTGGCGGCGGCGGACGGCAAGCCCTGGAACCACAGCACGCCCCGGCGGGGCGACGTGTACCCGGACGGCATTGCCTGGTTTGACGGTGTGGCCCACACCGAAACCGATCTGGGCATCGCCATCTTCGAGCAGCATCCCGGCCTGCGGCGGATCGCGGAGGCCGGCAATGACCTGCACTATATTCCCACCGGACCTGGCTCAGGCACCTGCACCGTGGCCGGCCAGACGTTCATCGCCAACGCCCCCAATCTCGTGCGGGCCAACGCCAACTGCGGCTTCAACGACGCGGCGCAGCACTTCATCTTCACGATCCACGAAGGCGGGCCCGATGGGGCTCAAGTCGGACCGGCCTGCCGCACGCGAATGGTGCCGAACTGGGGCACCGAGGCGATGTGGTTTTCCGATGCGGTGTCGCTCAAGCCGGGCCGGCAATACTATCTCCAGTACCGCCGGGCGGACGGCAAGCCGTTCTTCTCGTATCTCTCCTCGAACGAGTACAAGGAAGGCCGGGCCTACCGCGACAACAAGATGCTCGACGAGCGGTTCGACCAACTGTTCGGCATCGACGGCGAGGAGGAGCCCGGCGGCGTCATCTACCCCCACAACGTCAAGGCGACGGACATCACCGGGACGACGGCCCGCATCACATGGGAGTCGGGGACTGCCGGCGACGGGTTGGTGCACTATGGAACGACCCGGCAGCTTGCCGGCGTGACCGGCTCGCGCGAGGAGCGACGGGCGACACACTCGGTGGAGTTGAAGGGCCTCCAGCCGGGGACGCTCTATCTTTACCGGGCCTCGTCCGACACGTACAAGCGGTCATCGCTGCGGATGTACTCGCGCATCTACAGCCTGATGACGCTTCCGGTAGGTAATGATCGCCCGAGGTACGACCGGCCCTTGGCCGGGGCGGAGCCACCCCGGTGCGAGGACTGCCTGGCCATCGTCAACCCGGGTTTCGAGGAGGGTACGCGCGGCTGGACTCGCCTCGCCCGTGCCGGGCGCCCGAGAGAGCCGGAGCGTTATCGGCCGCAGTGCGAGCCGTTCGGCGACGCCGTGGAGGGCACGGACGGCTACCTGCCTCACAGCGGCCGGCGGCTCTACGGGTGGTCTTGCTTTGGCCGGGACGACCCGGCCTGGACCGAGCCGAGAGAGGACTGGAAACGTGAGATCACCTACCAGCGGATCGCCGTTCAGCCCGATCGCGAGTACGTGCTGAAGGCCTGGATCCTGACCGGCGACCGAGGCAGCGGCTGGGGCCGCGATTCGCGCGTGCGGCTGGCTGTCGATGAGCGGGACGCTGGCCTGCTGGAGCGGTTCGACAC
>JACQVT010000881.1 GCA_016209665.1 Planctomycetota bacterium
ATCGGCGTCAACGACTATCCCATCGTGTTCAACACCGGGCAGGTCATCCAGGGCTGGGTCGCCATGCATCGTCAGGACGGCGACCCGCGATACCTGGGGGCCGCCCGGCGGGCCGCCGACTGGCTCATCTCCATCCAGGACGAGGACGGCAAATGGTCGCGGCACGAGTTTCACGACATCCCCCACGCGTATCAGTCGCGGGTGGCTTGGCCTCTGCTGGAACTCCATGCCCTGACGCAGGATCACCGATACCGCCAAGCCGCGGAGCGGAACGTCCGGTGGATTCTCAGCCTGGGCGGCGAGGAGGGCTGGATCCGCGAGATGGCGTTTCGCCGCGGCGAGAATCCGTTCACGCACACCATCGCCTACACGCTTCGGGGGCTGCTGGAGTGCGCCCGGCTGCTCGACGGTGAACTCGCCATTCGTGTCGACGCGGTGGTATTGAACGCCTGCGAGCGCATCCTGATGCGATACGAACGACGCAAACGCGATCCGCGGAGCAGCCCCGAGTATCTGCCGGGCACGCTGGATGAGCACTTCAGATCGATCGACCGTTATTCGTGCCTGACCGGCAACGCGCAGCTCGCGATTGTCTTCATCCGGCTGTTCGAGCACGGCGGGGATCCGCGGTTCCTCAACGCCGCCCTCAAGCTGATCGACCAGGTCAAGGCCACGCAGTCGTTGCGGGCGATCAACCCCGCGATCCGTGGTGCCGTCGGCGGTTCGTACCCGATCTGGGGCAGGTACACGCGGTTCGGTTATCCGAACTGGGCGGCCAAGTTCCTGGCTGATGCTCTCATGCTCGCCCGCCGCGTGCTCGCCAAGCTGGAGCGGGAGGCCGGGGCATGAAGATCGGCATCGTCGCCGGCGCCAACTCGAACCTGTACGCGTCGACGCTGGTGGTGCGGCTGGCGGCGCAGCAGGACGCTCCGGCCTGCATCATCCTGGCCGAGGAGCCGGCCTGGCGGCGCCTGGCGGCGCACGTGCGGGTGGCCGGCGGGCGGGCGACGCTGCGGAAGCTGGCTCGGCACTACGACGTGGGCGGCCTGCCCGACCGAGACGCCCGCCACTATCTCCGCGAGTACGCCACAGGTCGGGGCCTGGCCGGCTGGGACTCGCCGTTGACGACACTCGCTGCCGGCACGGGGGCACGCGTCGTGCGGGTACCGAGCGTGCATGATCCGCGGGCGACCGACTGCGTCCGCGAGCATGGCCTGGACTTGTTGATCAACACGGCCGGCGTCATTTTCAAGCCGGCACTGCTGCAAGCCTCGCGTCTGGGGATGCTGAACGCCCACATGGCCCGCCTGCCCCGATTCCGCGGCATGAACGTGCTGGAGTGGAGCCTCTGGTTTGACCAACCCCCCGCCGTCACCGTCCACTTCGTGACGCCGAGCATCGATCTGGGCGACATCCTGGCCGTCCGCGACATCCCCGTCGCCCGCGATGACACGATCTCAACGCTACGATCCAAGTCTTACGCCGTGATGGTCGAGGCGATGGCCGAGTGCATCGCCGCCCTCCGCGAGGGGCGCGAGACCCGCACGCCCCAGCGCCCCGAGGAGGGCAAACAGTATTTCGTTATGCACCCGGCCTTGGCCAGGCTCGTGGAGGCCAGACTGGCAGCGTCGAAGACCGCCCTCTTCGCGCGCCGCACGCTGGGATAAGACATCGCTCACATCCACACACGCAGCACATGGATTCCGACACTCGAGCGCTGTTTGCGGAGGATGTACTGAAGGTGCACATGGGAGACCAGCACGTGCTCGACTGTATGGGCCTCGGGCGGAGACAGAATCAGGGCCGCATCGAGGTAGTCCGAGAACTGGGCGTAAGACTCCGTGGAATCCGAGGAACACGACCTTCATGATCTACTTGAGACTCAGGAGTTGGTCCGCTATCTGTGCCAAGCGGTCCTGGTCGGGGAAAGCAACGGCGTATCCGTTGATTCCCCCTAATGGAAGCACCCCGGAGGGAGGTAACGTCGAGCCGTGGTTGTAAGTCTTGGCAACCTGCTCGGCCTCGTTCTGGTCGTAGTAAACCTCGATGATCCACCCGCAGTTGGGACATCGGTTGGTCGTTGACTGCCCGAGGGGCCAACGATGACGGCAATGGAAACACTCTATGGTCGCCATTTCAAGTCCTCACTCACCCTCCATTGTACAACATCTGGCCCTCTTCAACAGGCCACCCACCTGTGAACCCATCGGCCGCGGTGCCCGCCCCGCTCACGTGCTTCAGTCTAGCAGATGTCCCAGCTTCTCTTTTTTGGTCTGGAGGTAGCGGCGGTTGATCTCGTTCGGCGGGACCTTGATCGGCACCTGCTCGACGATCTCCAGGCCGTACAACTGCAAGTGATGGACCTTCTTGGGGTTGTTGGTGAGGATCCGGAGCCGCCGCAGGCCCAGATCGCGGAGGATGTGGGCCCCGATGCCGTAGTCGCGCTTGTCGGCAGGGAAACCCAGTTCTTCGTTGGCCTGGACGGTATCCAGACCCTGGTCCTGGAGGAGGTAGGCCTTGAGCTTGTTGTGCAGGCCGATGCCGCGGCCCTCCTGGCGCAGATAGACGATCGCGCCCTTTCCGGCCTGCTGAATGAGGCGCATGGCCGCGTGAAGCTGGCTGCCGCAGTCGCAGCGCAGCGAGCCCAAGAGGTCGCCTGTCAGGCACTCCGAGTGTACGCGGACGAGCGTCGGCTCCTCGTGGGGAACGGGCTGACCGTTGGACTGGCGATCGCCGACGCCGCCGCAGCACAGGGCCAGGTGCAGATCTGGATCGACGATTGACTTGTAGGCGTGCATCGTGAAGGAACCGTAGCTGGTGGGCAACTGGACGGTCTCGACCCGCTCGACGAGGGATTCGCGCTGCTCGCGGTACTCGATCAGCGAGGCGATCTTGCACATCTTCAGGCCGTGCCGCGGACAGAACCGCCGCAGGTCGGGAACGCGGGCCATGGTGCCGTCCTCGTTGAGGACCTCGATCAAGGCCCCCACCGGCTTCAGGCCCGCCAGCCGGAGCAGATCGACGGTGCCCTCAGTCTGGCCCGCCCGCACGAGGACGCCGCCCTCGCGGGCCATCAGCGGGTTGACGTGGCCGGGGCGCAGGAAGTCGTCGGGCTCGGCGTCGGGGGCAGTCAACCGGCGAATGGTCGTGCAGCGGTCGGCGGCGGAGACGCCGGTGGTGACTCCGAACTGCGGCCCGGCGTCGATGGTCACGGTGAAGGCGGTGCCCAGGCGGGCCGTGTTCTCGATCGCCTGCGGCGTCAGCCCCAGGTGGCGGCAGAGGTCGCGGCTCAGAGCCACGCAGAGCACGCCCCGGCCGTGGGTCAGCATGAAGTTGACCCTCTCCGGCGTGATCAACTCGGCGGCGCAGATCAGGTCGCCCTCGTTCTCCCGGCGTTCGTCGTCCACCAGCACGACGAATCGGCCCGCCCGCAGGTCGGCGATGGCTTCGTCAACGGTGCAGAACTCGTCCATAGCGGGGTATTGTAAACCATCCCGGCCCGAACCCCAACGCTCGGCGGCCTCGGACGTTGCCTGGCCCACTTGGGGGGTGCTAGGATGTCGGCGGTGGCGCGGGGTTGCCGTCCAGCACCGGAAAATGCCGCGATCCACCGGTGAACCAACGCAATGGAGGGGATACCCGACATGGCTTCCTGCCGATTGCCTGGATGGTTGTTGTATGCCGGCTGGCTGGCCGCCCTGCCCCTGCTGCTGGCCGGAACCTGCGCGGTCAGCGACGCCGACGGGGACGGCGTCGTAGACGAGGCCGACAACTGCCCCACCGTCGCCAACGCGGACCAGGCCGACTCGAACGGCAACGGCGTGGGTGACGCCTGCGATCCCCTCACGCTCGACAGCGACAACGACGGGATCGTGAATGCCTTCGACAACTGTCCCCTGACCACCAACGCCGACCAGTCCGACATCGACGGCGACGGTCTGGGCGATGCCTGCGACAACTGCCCGCTGGTCAGGAACCCGAACCAGGAGGACCCGGACAACGACGACCTTGGCAGCGCGTGCGACAACTGCCCGAACGCCGCCAACCCCGACCAGGCCGACCAGAACAGCGACGGGCTCGGCGACGCCTGCGACCCGAACCTCATCGACACCGACAACGACGGCCTGGTCGATGCCCAGGACAACTGCCCCACCGTCGCCAACGCTGATCAGGCCGACCGTGACGGCGACGGCGTCGGCGACGTCTGCGACAACTGTGAGACCGAGGCCAACGCCAACCAGGCCGACGCCGACAACGACGGCATCGGGGACTTCTGCGACAATTGCCCCTCGGTCGCGAACGTCAACCAGAACGACGCGGACAACGACGGCATCGGCGACGCCTGCGAACCCGACGAGGACAGCGACGGCGACGACCCGACGAACCGCAACGACAACTGCCCTTCGGTCCCGAACCCGACCCAGGACGACGGCGACAACGACGGCGTGGGCGATGCGTGCGACACCTGCCCCCCCGTCGCCAACACCAACCAGAACGACACCGACGGCGACGGCATCGGCGACGCCAGCGACAACTGCCCCGCCAACATCAACGTGAGCCAGGCCGACGGCGACACGGACGGCGTCGGTGATGCCTGTGACAACTGCCCTTCGATATCCAACGCCAACCAGTTGGATACCGACGCCGACGGCGTGGGCGACGTCTGCGACAACTGCCCGACGACCGCCAACCCGACTCAACAGGACTCCAACGGCAACGGCATCGGCAACGCCTGTGAGAACCCGCGGACGCTTCTCAGCCTCGGCCCGTCGGCGTCACCGCCTTCCGGCGTCTTCACGCCCACCGCCGTCAACAAGACCATCACGATTACCGTCACGACCTCGCCCTCGATCGGGCGGGTGCAGATCCAGGTCCGTAACAACGTCAACGTCGTGGTGGCGTCGTTCCTCACCCCCACGTCGGGAACGTCCATCCTGTCGTTCACGAACACCCAGGCCGTGCCGCATACCGTGCAGACCTTTGAGACGGCAAACCCCGTTCCCAACCAGTACGCGCTGCTGGTGACGGAGCAATGACAATCTTGCGATGCCGAGCGCCTGATCAGTCGCCGTTCCCCTCGGCCGCTTGTGCTCGAGGCTCATATTCCTTCGTATGCCATTGCTGGAGAGCAGGAGAGTCTTCATGCCAACCACGGCGACCGGTCTGGAGGCGCAAATCGGGGGCTTGATAGACGAACCGCAGGTCGTAGAGTTTGTAGATCCTCGGGATCAACGCTTCCAAGCGCAAGGGACTGTCCGCTGGGGGGTAGTCCTCCATGACCTCCCCTATGCAGTCACTATCCACATTTACCAGGGTCAGCGCAACGGCTTCATACTTGGATATTTCGTTGCGGATGCCCCCTCGACCCGCCAAGCCTGACAGGGCGAGGTGGTACTTGACCACAAGGGGGCTGGGCCGACCATTGTCCGCGATGGCGACATCGTTGGGCCGCATCAAGCCGTCGGCTGTCTTCAGGAGTGCCGGTGCATCCGGCGACAGTCGGCCCGGCCGGTTGGCCCTGATCACCCCCCAGTAGGCATACACGAGTGAAGGATAGGTCATGTGGATGTTTGTGCAGTCGCCGCCGGCCTCCTCCAGCCGATTCGTCAGGTTCCGCAGTGCATTGAGTGTTCCCTTCATAGAAACGGCGATCACCGGGCCGATATCCTTCTTCGTGACGACGACATCCACCTGTTTCGTCTTCAGGCCCCCGAGGATCGTCTGCTCACCCGATCCGCCAGCTTCCGGATCATGCTCGATGAGCCGGCGAAGGTTTGCTCCGGCGCCGCTTTCGTGAACCTTGAACGGAGGTCGCGGGGTGATTTCGTCGGGATGGAAGCCTCCTTCCAGGCATAACCGGCAGGCGACGTACCAGTGTAGTGGCTTGATATGCCTTTGGCTGGTTGTTCCATGCGCGGCGAGAGCGAACTCCCGGAGAGCATCACGCAAGCCTATCCATTTGCATCGCTCAGGCTGATTGCTCACAGTGACGCCACCGCCTCATTATTTCGATCCCCTCCAGGATCAGCTTCCTCTGCCTCGCCGTTCGTTTGGCAGGTGGCACGAGAACGATCCTGCCGGCCTCTCGAGGCTCCACCTTGAGCAGGCCCCCTCCCAACGGGTGACCCTCCAGTTCACAACTCAGCGTCGTGAAAGGATCGTCCCAAAGCCGCTGTACCCCACGCATCGAAAACGGTTTCTTGAGGACCACCGCATGGACCGAATTGGTGCAGACGCAGCCAGCGGGGTTGGACACCAAAAGAGGCTTGACGCCGCTCATGTAGGACAGGAAACCATCGGGCACAAACACGTCCGGCACGACGTACCAGGGCTCCCGGTGCCGACATTTGTAGGTTGCACTCGCCTCCCTCGCCTGGGGCGTGCTCAGGTAGTCCCGAACGGCCGACGTCAACGGCGTATCCTTCTCGATTCTGAGCAGGAGAACAGGTTCATCCCGGTCCAACCACCCGCGGACTGTCCCGTCGGTCACCGAAGCCGTCGCGAGGAAGCTGCTGTTGCGGACCGACACATGGAGCAACCGGTCGGGGATCCTCAAAAGCCGAGCGGCGGATGGGCGCAAATGGAAAAAGTCATTCGCGCCGGTAACGTATCCGATTCCAACGCTGGCCACCTCGCCCAGTCGCAAAGCCCCGGCCCCAGACGCCGATTCGCGATACAAGGTCCGGATCGACGGAGGCAGCACGAACGGGCGCAAGCGATGATTCCAATCCGTCCACTCTCGCCTGGTCACCGTGACCCACGTCTGCGGCGGATACGTGGCGAAGTCAAAGCGTTCCAGGACGGTCAAGCGAAACTCGTCCGAACGGCCCCCGCGGCCGTCCGCGTAGAGCAGCCAGCAGTCTTCCGAGAGATCGGCGAATATCTTCTCACGGACTGCAATCACCTGCACCGTCGCAAACCGGTCGAGCAGATGGGATAGGAGCGGCACGGCATAGGGGGCGTGGCCGATTTCCGCCGGAACGACAAAGGCCATCCGCCCTCCCGGCTTCAGTAGACCGCCCACGGCCACCAAGAAGGGTGCCCATGAGGACGTCAAAGCGGAGAATCGGACTCCGAGGCGTTCACATAGCCGCAACGCACTGCGACGAACGTCGCCAGTAAAGCGCTGATACCGGATGAAAGGCGGGTTCCCCGCCGCGCACTCGAAGCGTTCTTCAGTACGGGCGGCCCAGGTGAAGAAGTCGCACCTATGGACTTGAGCCCAGGGAGCGCGCCGCATGGCGGCAGCGAGTGCCCCGGGGTCCTGCTCCACGCCCACGCAGTGCTGATGTAAGGCAAGGAACTGTCCGTCCCCGCAGGCGGGGTCCAGCAAGCGGTCGGTTACGCGCCGAACCCCCCAGCGAACCAATGAAGCCGCTGTGTCGTCCGGCGTGTAGTAGGCACCTACGTGTTTGCGTGCCGTCGAGTTCACAAGAGCCTCATCCCTCGCCCGACGGTGAGCATCGGGCGAACGTGCCGTGTCATTATTGTGGGATTGACGTGTGCTCGCAAGTCCCCACAGGACCACGCAGGCTGCGGGACTGTTCCCACTCGTCGGCCAGGGCGATGCGCTTGTTCATGGCCGGGTGGTCGTCGAAGAGGATCTCCTCCCAGCGGGGCGGGTCGGGATCGGCGAGGTTCATCCGCGTGAGCAGGTCGAACGCGGAGCGGTAGGCGGGCGGATCGTTGGTGAGGTCGAGAGCGAGCCGGTCGGCCTGGCGCTCGAAGCGGCGACTGACGGCGTTGGTGGCCGGGCCGATGACCAGCGGATACAGCGTCGCGATCAGCATCACCTGGGCGAACGCGGCCACCGCTCCCACCCAGGCGACGCCGCTGCCGGTGAATGGATTGAGCCGCCACCAGATCAACGCGACAAGAATCGACGACACGACCGCCGACAGGGCGATCATCTTGAGGATGTGCCGGCGGATGTGGTGGCCGAGTTCGTGGGCGAAGACCACGGCGATCTGGTCCTCGCCGAACGCCCCCACCAGCGTGTCCGACAGGTACACCCGCCGCGTCGAGCCCAGGCCCGCCAGCATGGCGTTGGCTTTCTTGGTGTCCTTGCTGAGGGCGAGGTTGTAGACGCCGGTCACGGTCATGCCGACGCCGCGGGCCATCGCCGTCAGCCGCTCGACGAGCGTCGGTGAGTCCAGCGGCTTGGCCGGGTAGAACAGCGGCAGGATCACCAACGGAAACAGCTTGGCCAGCACGATGCTCAGCACCATCATGCCGATCCACACGTACACCCCCCACGCCGCCCCGCCGTACCACAAGGCGCCGTACAGGCCCCCCAGCAGGATAACCGCCAGGATGCCGCCCACCAGCCACGTCTTGACCTGGAAGACCAGCCAGCTCCACGGCGTCTGGTTGCTCAGGTCGAAGCGGCGCTCGACCACGAATCCGCTGTAGTAGTCCAGCGGCAGACCCACGACGATGTGTCCGCCGACCATCACCAGCGCCGCCACGAACAACCCGATCCACCGGTTGTCGATGCCGTTATCCAGCCACGTCACGAAGCCCGCGGCCAGGCTCACCCAGGCGATCCAATACGCCAGCGACAGTGCAATGCCGGATAAATGACACCACCGCTTGACCCGGGCATACTCCTTGATCTGCCGCAGGTCCAGCTCCGGCACGACCGCCGGCAGTGCTGCCGGCTGCTCGCCGACCGACGCTGCGACGACCGTGTCTCTGGCGATCTCAGTTGTCTGATCTTCCGGCATCCAATCCGCCTGTTCCCATCCGCGATGCGGCACGCTCTCGCAGGTTGCAGGTCATCTTGTTCCCGGCGATCTGGACGCCCCGCGGTTGCCGCCGGGCGCGGGCGGGTTGCGGTTTGACCGCGGCGGTGCCGACGTCTTCGGCTGACCGCCGGTGGCACCCTGGGACCCGGCCGCGGCGCTGGGGGGCGGCAGGCCGGCGGTCTCGCGGAAACGGGCTTGGGCGGCCTTGACTTGCAGGCCGAACTCCTGCTCCACCTGGGCGGCCGTGGCGACGGTCATCTCCACCGGTCCCGCGCTGACCCGCACGGGTCGGCCCTTCTCGTCCACGTCGATTTCGCTCACCGGCGGGAGCAGGCCCTCGCTGTCCTCGATCCTCACCGCCGAAACCCGGCGTCCCCCCGCCAGCACCCGGACCGGGCCAACCACGCGAAACACCCTCAGGATCAGCCCGCGGCGATCGCTGTCGTACATGCTGAAGGCGTACAACTCAGGCTTGCTCAGATCGACCAACCGAGGCAGCAGCAACGGCCACAGCGCCGCCGCGTAGGACGGCTCGACCTGAATGGCCTTGGTCTGCTTATCCGACACCCCCACCTGGTCGGTGTAGTCGACCACGATCTGGTCGTTGCGGCGGATGCCGCCTTCGATGCTCACCACCAGCCGCTGCTTGGGGTCGACCTGGGGCGAGGGCATCAGTTGAACGACGTTCCGCCATTCGTCGCAGGTCAGATCGTTGGCCAGGAACTTGTCCTCCTGCACGTACTGGACGCTGCCGTCGGACCCGAACAACCAGGCCCGCTGGAGCACTTGCAGCCCGTCGCTGCGCTCGATCGTCGCCGCTCGCTCGCGAATCTCGAAGAAGCCGACCGGTGTGCCCTCGCGCACCACCCGCAGGTACAGCGGCTGGTCGAGGGCCTGGCCGGCGATCTTGCCCGGTGCCCCAGCCAGTGATTGCAGCAGGGCCGTCCCGCGCTCGAGGGCGTCGTCCAGTTGCTGCTGCTGCACCTCGGTGCGGGCGATGGTGAAGCTCTCGACGATCTGGCCGAACGACCTTTCCGCCACGTCCCGATCATCCGCGGGCGTGGTCAGAACGAGTTGGATGTAATCCCTGCTCCGCAGGGGAATGACGGCCTGCTGCCGCAGCCATGTCCGGCCCTCGGCCGAAAACGTCGCTTCCAGCCGCACCGCGTCGCGGGCCGCGATCTTCACCGCCTCGGCGCGAGCGACTCTCAGGTCCGGGTAGTGCGGCCCCAGGTCGGCCATGAGCGCATCGGACGCCGCCATCGCGTCGACCGGCCGGGCGGTCGCCCACAGCCGGACGGCCATCGACCACGCCACTTCCAGCCGGGCGAACTGGGCCAGTTGCAGCCGGCCTTCCACCGTGCGCTTGCGGCGATCGATCCGGGCCCCCGCGATCGGGCGGACCGAGAACCCGAAGCTGCCGTCGATGTAGTTCGGCCCCAGCTCGCCCTTGGGGATCACCAGTGCTGCCGTCGCGGGAGCCGAAGCCGCCGGTTGTGTCGCCTGGCCGAGGCACCACCCGGCCACTGCGAGGACGACCATCAGCATCACGACGGACAGGTGCCTCATCGGAGGCCGCTCCTTGTACGGTTTTGGGCTCAGGTCGACCAATCACAGGATGACGGAAACCGCCGACGGCTTGCAGCCGGTCCCAAAACCCGTGTGGCACCGGCATCTTGCCGGTCGATCTGTGTGGGAC
>JACQVT010000867.1 GCA_016209665.1 Planctomycetota bacterium
CGACGATCATGGTCCCGGGCGAGTTGTCAATTCGTCCCAATACTTGGCCAGGAGCTGTCCGGCGATGGCGACGGAATCCCCGGCCGGCTCGACGGGGTAGGCGTTCGTGGATCGCGTCCAGCCGTCGTCCCAGGTCTGGCACTCTTTCTCGAACGCGTCGCCGTCAAACGCCCGGCCCGCGGCCAGTGCCTCATCCATACGCCGCAGGAACAATCGCCAACGCTCCCGATAGAAGTCGGCCACGAGACCGGCCCAATGCTTGCGGGCGTAGCCGTCCAGCCGGCTGTCGGGAGGCCCCCAGAGCGTGATCTGCGTGCGGGCGTTCCACTCGTATCGCCGGGCCTCGTCCTCGGTCGTCGCCCACCGCTTGGCGTCGGCCAGCCAGCCCCCAAGCAGAAACTCGCGGCGCGTCCCCAGCAGCGTGTCGACATCCGAGATCAGCTCACACAGTCGCGTCCCGGCCGCCTCCAGCCGCCGGCGATCCTTGTCGGTGTACGCCCGGACGATCTCGTCGTACAGCGGCCGGGCCGAGTTGGCCAGCGTTTGTCGAACGACGTTGACGACGTCGTACCGGTACGTATCCACCTTGCCGTAATCGCCCGAAACGTCGAGCATCAGCCGGGCGGCGCGGGCCAGGGCCGCGTTGTCGTAGTTGGCCAGCGTTCGCCCGCGCCGGCGCGGCTTGAGGCTGGGACGCATGCACACCGTCCCGTCGCCGGCACCGCTCTGCGCGTAGGCCGATGTGAGCAGTTCCTTCCACGCCTCGCTCATTCGCTCCGACTCACGGCCGTATCGGTGACGGATGAAGTCCATCAGCCAGGCCTCCACGTCCGTGATATCGTCCCGCCAGTTCAAGTCCGCGACCAGTTCAAACACCGCCGGATCGTAGCCCAGACCCTCCATGATCGCTCCCGAGCCGCACAGCCGGCCGCGCCTCGAAGACGCCATCGCCTGATTCGCGTGGGAAACGATGTGGCGAAGGTCTCCCCCGAGTTGAACGACGTTCCCGTAGTTGCGGATCGTCGCCCAGATCCACGGCTTGCCGTAGTAAGCCTCGGTCTCCAGGTACTTGTCGCCGCCCATCTCGATCAGGATCAGCCGATCGTCGGGAACCGCCCCGAACAGGGCCTTGGTCTGGGGCGGCTGCCAGAACCGCGCGTTGTTGATGAAGATCCAGCCCATCATCAGCCATCGCGCCTGCGGGTCGGCGGCGCTCATCGCCCCGTACACCGACCTGCCCATGCCGGCCAGGAAGGCCGGATCGTCGCTGGGCGGCATCATCTCGATGAAGGTGTCGGACGCGTAGTAATGGTCGGTGCCATAGAGTCGCGTCTGTTCCTCGATAAAGGCCCGGCCGACCTCGAGGAACAACGGATCGGCCGGATCGATGAACGTCGTGCCGGCAAAGCCCCCCCACTTGGGCAGCTCGCGGAACTTCGCGGCGGGAAACTTGTCCCTGAACGCCGCCGGCACGTGCCCGGTGAAGCCCTGGAGGACCGGTGTCATCCCCAGTTCGCGCTGGCGGGCGAGAATCCTTTTCTGCAAGTCGATGTGCTGGTCGATCCAACTGGCCGGCAACGGCCCGCCCCAGCCGTCGAGACAGCCCATCCAGCCGAACGGCAGATACGCCGGGCCGGGCAGGAACTCCGCCAGCTCGGCGTCGGTCAGGCCGAATCGCCTGCCCACCGCCCGCCACGTCGCCTCCTGCCCGGTGATGGCCAGCGGCATGTTGACGCCGTGCAGGGCCATCCAGTCTATGAACCGCTCCCACGCAGGCCAGTGCCAGAAGGCCAAACTGTAGCTGAACGCGCAGTAGTTGAGCCAGTAGCGATACTGATGGGGGCTGACCCGCCGGACCTTCACCCCGACGGCGGGCAGCGGCTCAGGCAGGTCCAGTTGATCGCCCAGCCAGGAAACCTGACAGCGGCAGTAGTGTTCGAGATACCAGTTGAACGCCGAACATATCGCCCCCGCCGACGATCCGCGACAGACGATCTTGCCCTCGCGGCTTTCCAGCTCGAAGACGTCGAGGCCGTTCTCCTGCGGTATCACCTCGAAGTCCAACCGGTCGAGAAGCCCGGGAACCACTCGCCGGACCAGCCCGCGAGCCGCATCCTCAGCCCCGAGCGGCGAACCCGCAAGAGATGCCCCAGTTCCCCCACCCGTGCCTGAAGGCGGCGCCGGCAGATTGATGTCGGCCTTCGCCACAAAGACCGTGCCGAGGACGACCCAGAATACGACAATCCTGGTCTGCCACATGTCTGCACTTCCTGCATCGGCGTACGAGACCTGCACAGCGAATCCACCACCGCCCGCCGCAACGCCGAGCGTCGACAGATTAACGTACTTTTTGGCGACAAGGCAAGAGGCCAAGGCCCCGGCGCTGAACGAGCGGCGCGTGACCACCTGGACCGGAGCAGTCACGGGGTCCGGCGCGTCCCGGTGGTGTCGGCTGATCCGTGCAATCCGTGAAATCAGTGGTAAAGAATTCGAACCACGGATGACAGGGATGGGACGGGTGGGCTTCGGTCCGGAAAGATGGTACCAGCCTGGGCGCGCAAACTCCAACCTTGCTCCGACAGGGGCACCGGATGGTTGAGTGGCCACAGCGATGTTGAACAGACTCGAAGGCGATGAGGCCGCGGTCCGTCACCGGCGGCCGTGTTGGGTGCGGGGCTTGGGGCGGCGTTTGCGGGGCTTGGGTTCCAGTTCGGCGGCGTCGACGAGAACCGTCTTGCCGTCCCGCCAGATGGCCATCGGGACGCCGGCCTGCTTGTGGCGGCGGATGGCCTCGCGGGTGGCAGCGGCCAAAGCCCGGTCGATGAGCGTGCCCTCGCGGAAGATGGCGGTGATGTCTTTCTGACGCTTGGCCTTCACCGTTCGAATCCTCGCCGGATGGCATCCCACGTCGAGCGGTCGACGATGCGTAGCCGCCCCTTGCCTAACCCAGAAGCCACGAGTCGGGGTCGTCGCCCCTGAGAATTATCGTACAGCCGCCAGGCCGTGGCAAGCGGCCGATACAGCCCGGCCGAGGTTGCATCACCGTTCACACGTTGTTTTTCAGAAGACAACGGGCCACGAAGAGGCACGAAGAGCACAAAAAGAGCATGATCGCCTTTTTTTGTGCATTCTGTGCCTTTTCGTGGCTGGGTTCGTTTGTCTTGATGCCTCTGAGAACTGCCTGGTCC
>JACQVT010000868.1 GCA_016209665.1 Planctomycetota bacterium
CGCCCGGATGGATCGGTCGCGGCACGCCCCGGTACACAACCGCAGGTAGTCTACAGAATACGGGTAACTGTGTAAACAGCGGTGGCCGCCGAGCGAGGCGGGGAATGTGAGAACGTGGGAAGGTGGACACGTCAGGGGCGGGGTCCAGTGATCGGGGCTCGGCGTCCGAGGTTCGGGGCTCGGGGTTTGGGAGTCCGGCCTTGAGGTTTGGGGAGGGCCTGTGGTTTGTCGTTGGTTGTTTGTGGTCTGTAGTTGGTGGCGGGTCGGCGAAGGGGACGGGCTCCAGGACGGACGACCCGCTCGGCGAGGCGGGGTCGATGGCCGGGGGCTGTCGGCACGCCGCGATCATTCCCGTCAATCTGCCGAAACTGAGCTGCGATTCCGTTTCGACTCCCCTCCCTCATCATGGAACGACGATGCGCCGACCGCTCTGAAATCTGCGCTCGGAGGCGTAACCGGGCGGATTCGTGTATACTGATGGACACAACCCAGCAGCGGATTCGGCGGGGCCAGCCTGCCGCTGGGCATCCGGATAGGAATCGAGGAATCCATGACCGAATGGCGGAAGGGAGAACCGAAGATCTGGCGTTGGCGCATCCGCGCCAGGTCATCCGATGGCCAGATGGTGACGCTGGGCAAATACGGCACCGAAGCCGAGGCGAGGGCCGATCACGATAGGATCATCAAGGACAAATCCTATCGCAACGTGAGTCTCGAACCGCTCACAACCGCCTAGAGCCCATCCCAAACCCCTGGAATCCGACCGGCTGTTTCGAGCCCGAGGCTCTCTTCGAGCCTGAGCCTCAGGGCCGAAGGCAGCCCCGAGGGAAAAGCCGGTCCCACACCACGAGCGACCTCGGCGAGTGGTTCACGACGCCGGGCGGTGGCGGATGGGGAGCGTGATGGCCGAGGGGTGGGCCGGGGAGCAGTGCAGGGTGTTGTGGGCCACGCGCTGGGGGCTGAAGGGCCAGGCGGGCCAGCCGGTGTTGGGGTTGACGTCGAAGCGGGGGTAGTTCGAGCCGGCGACACTGACACGGACGCGGTGGCCGCGGTTGAACACGAGGCTGGTGGCCGTGAGGTCAACCGTGAGGGTTGTGACCTCGCCGGGGGTGAGCGGGTCGATGCGATCCACGCCCTTGCGGTGGCGGGCCCGAAGGATGCCGTCGCAAACGATCATGCTGCGGCCGTCGGGATAGAGGTCGCAGAGCTTGACCGCGAAGTCCGCGTCGGGGCCGTCGGAGGCGACGTGCAGCGTGGCGGTGATCGGGCCGGTGACCTCGGTGGGGGCATCCAGCGGCGCGCTGGTGAAGACGAGAACGTCCGGGCGGGACTCCACGTCCCGCTGGTCGAACGATCCCTGGGCGAGGTTGAGGTTGGCGCCGCCGTGCGTGGGAACGGGGTCGTGCGGATCGGCGATGAAGGTGCGAGGGGTGGCGGCGGTGACACCGCCGCCGACGGCTCGGGCGTCGGCGGGTTTGGCCGGGCCGAGCGTGCCGTCGGCGTGGAGGTACCAGACCGTCATTTCGGCCGTGGGGGGCCAGCTTGGCTCCATCCGCCAGACGTTGCCCGGCGCGCCGGGCTCATCGACGGCCCCCATCGTGTAGTAGACGACGGCGGGTGCGCGGTCGGCACCGTTGTCCTGACCCTTGAGGTAGTGGTCGAACCACTCGACGCCGCTCAGCGGGCAGGGCAGCTTGCGGGAGTTCGCCGGGAACAGGAACTCGCCCGTGCGTTTGGGCTTGGCGTCGGTGCCGGGCCCCCCGTGGCACCAGGGACCGATGACCAGGTGGGCCTGGCCGCGGGCGCCGGGGCCGCCCCGCTGCTGGCGGGCGAGGAACGTCTCGAGCGTGCCGGCGAGGAAAACATCGTACCATCCGCCGTAGAACACGGCGGGCACGCGGGCGTGATCGATGACGGCGATGCTGTCGAGGCGCTGCCAGTGCCGGTCGTACATCGGGTGCAGCACGTCGAGCCAGACGTTGTCGGGGTGGAAGACGTTGAACAGCACGTAGCCCATGACGGCTTCGAGTCGGCTGGCCCCGCCCCAGTAGGCGGCCTGATGGTAGAGGCTGCCGGCGGCGACAATGATGTATTGGGCGACGAGCGCGTCGGGGGCGGCCTCGACGGCGGCGAGCATGTTCTGCGTGATGCCCATCGCCGAAGCGCCGAGCGTGCCGACCTTGCCGTCGCACCAGGGCTGGGCGGCGATCCAGTTGACGGTGTCCAGGCCGTCCTTGCGCGGGCCGTCGCCGCAATCGAGGAACGCAAGGTCAACGCCTTCGGAGGCGAAACGGCCGCGCATGTCCTGGACGATCATGGCGTACCCGCGGGCGGCCCAGGAGCCGAACTCGGGGCCGTAGCCGTTCTTGTTGTAGGGCGTGCGGACGAGCAGGGCCGGCCATCGGCCCTTACCGTCGGCGGGCAGGTAGACGTCGGTGGCCAGGCGCACGCCATCGCGCATAGGAACCATCGCGGTGAGAGCAGGCTTGGGGGCCTGGGCCAACGACCGGGCGCAGCCGCCGATGAGAACGATCACGAAGAAGCTCGCAAGGCCGGACAATCTCATGGACGATCTCCAACTCACGTTTGAGACCGATAGGCCGAGAAGCCCTTTCCGAACCGCGCCCATCAGGAAGCGGATTGCGGGGGAAAAGACGCGGGGTGCCAGAAGCCCGTTCCTTACGGTCGCGGTTCGGACTGGCGCCGCGGTCGTCACGCGCCCGCGCAGAGGCGGGCAAGGATGCCCAATGGCCCTAACCCAAGTTACTGAGTTGTGAGGCATAAACAGCTCTGGCGGGGTCGTCAAGGCGGTTTTTGAGCTGGAGTCTTCACTACATTTC
>JACQVT010000869.1 GCA_016209665.1 Planctomycetota bacterium
ACGCCCGGCCAGACCTCCTGCTCGTATCGCTGTTGGATCGTCGCCTGCAACTGCGGGTCGACGGTGACGATAACGATCTTGGCCACGTCGAGCGTGCCCAGCGTCAGGATCAGATGGTTTCCGTTCTGCGACGTGGTCACGCTCCTGACCCCTGACCGGCCAGCCTCGAACGCGGTGGGAGAGGAAAGCATCCACCCCGGCAGGTCCAGCGTCACCGATGCGTTGGTGACGGGGGTGTTGTGGTAGTCCTCATCCAGCCAGTAGTCGTCGTTCACCACAAACAGAATGAGGCTGTCCGCGCCCCGGGCCAGAGCCCGCACCCAGACATTGGTGCTGCCGACGGCGTCCGCATCCACCGGATGACTCGTGACCAGGTATGGCTGGAGGAGCTTGATCTCCGCGCCGATCAGGCCGATCTCCTCCCAGAGGGGCGGATCCTGGGATCGCAGGTTGTCGTCGCCGAGGCCGTTGGAGGCACTGGGCGCCTTCTTGAACCACCAGTAGCAGATGCCTTTGGCCCCGGCGGCCATGGCGTAGTAGGCCTCGACCCGCTTGCATTCCGGGGCCGCCCAGTCCCACGGATCCACCGGGGCTCCGCCGTTGATCTGGCACGAGTAGAGCAGTTGCCGGAACGGATTCGGCTCGGCCGCCTTCGTTCCCGCCCGTGACGTGGCATAGATCACGGCGGCTTTCCGGTAGAGCGGGAGCGTGTTGGGCGTGTCGTAGTACGCGTGCCTCACCTTGGGCTGGAAGTAATGATCGATGGCCAGGCAGTCGGAAAGCTGCCCATAGGCGTACCAGGTCTCCGGCTTTTGCGTACCGTCCATGTTGATCGTGGTCGGGCGGTTCTTGATGCCGCGGAGGCTCTCGCCCACCGAGACGAAATGCATGCCCATCGTGCCCGCCTGATTCGTGCCGCAGGGGAGCTTGTAGCCCGTGCCGCAGAAATTCGCCTGCATGTTGGTTTCTTCGATGTCGGGCTCGTCATCGATGAACCATAGCCGCGGGTTGTCGCCCCAGGTGCCCCAGTTCGTGTCGTCTTTGATGAAACCGTAGTTGCGGCTGGTCGCATACGCTCTCCCGCCGCCCGTTCCGAGATAGTCCATGAGTCCCGACGAGGCGCTGTTCATCTCCAATGTGTTGATGCCGCGGTCGAAGCAGGTATCGAGCCAGCGCTGGGCCATGCCGTAATCGCCGTCGGGTATAGGGAAGGCGGCCCACGAGCCGTAGATGAACGGGTTCACCCACACCCGGGCGCCCCCCGTCGCCGTCGCGGCGTCCGGGTAGATGCCCTGGAACACGTGGTACGACATGCTCGTCAGCGGTGTCGACAGCGATAGGACGGAGACGGCGAAATTGCTCGAATCGCCCACCGTGGTCGTAATCGAGGTCACGTCCGTGCCGTCCATCTTGACCGTGGTGGGGGCGGCTCCGCCGGCCCGCCGCCAGTAGAGGTACACTTTCATGAGGTCAGCCGAGAAGCTGATGTTGGCCAACTGGGCCGCGTTGGGGTCCACCGCGATGGTTGTGTTGAGGATGTTGGCCGAGGTGTCGACGTTCACGGCGATCGTCGGCGTGGCCGGCACTCGCCGCAGCCGCACGACGACGTGTGCGGACCCGCCGGCCGGGACCGAGGCCGGGTCCATCTTGTACCAGGCCGGTTCCCCCGCATCCAGCAGCGCCTGGGGCGGATTGTCGTAGCGAATCCAGATGCTGTTCGCGATGTGCCCGTTGTAGTCGGCTTGCTTCAGGCTGTACTTCAGACCGTAGGTGGCGAGAACGACATCATCCAGGGTGACGGCCGACGCCCCGTCGTTCTTGATGAACACGTGGGCGTTGGCCCCCGGGTAGGTGGCCCCGCAAGACGTAGGGTAATTCCGGTCGTGCCAGTAACACAGGTACTCCGGAAACGGGTCGTCCTGCTGGTACTGGACGCCAAGCAGCGTCACCGCGGCCCGGGCCTCGGCGCCGCCCATCCCCAGCGCCAGTGTCGCCAACAGCGTGCGGACACCAAGCCGCCAGCCATTCCTCATGGGTTTCATCCCATTCCCTCCCCGCCCCCGAAGCCGGCAGGGGCCGAGGCGCCTGAACTCGAAGACAACTTCACTCCGCGACCCACGTGACCCGTATCGGCTCGATCGGTCACAACATGCCCCGGCCCCCCAGCCGCTGCGGGCGTCGAGCCCACCAATCGCAGGACGCCTCTCAGCCAGGATGGATGAGAGTGCGAGCCTCACCTGGTTTCGCCCGCGGTCGACTTGTGGGAAGTGACACGTGCATCTTGTCTACAGCTTTCGCCGTGGGCTGTCTACAAGTATACCTGGATTCCCCGCCGCCGTCAAGCCCTTCTGGAAGAAATGGTTGACAGAGCCGGGGGTTCGTGCGGGATGGCTCCGACTGCTCGTGTCGCCTTGCCTTGCCGCAGGCGGCTCACCGCGTGGATGCCGCAGGTCGCGACGTTGTCGGGTCGCCGCCTTCCACCTTTTGTCGTTCTCGCTGGAATTCGGCTTCAAGCTCCCGGTGCAGGTCGGCCTTGGCCGGGTCGTTAATGAGGTTCTTCGTCTCGTACGGGTCGGCGGCGAGATCGAACAGCTCCGACCACTCCGGGTGGCCCGGGTACCGGATCAGCTTCCCCCGCTCGGTCCGAACGGCCTGAACGTGAGGCGAGGCAAACGGGGCCTCGAAGAAGTACTCGTAGTAGAACGACCGCCGCCAGGGCACCGTCTTGCCCTCCAGGAGCGGCCGCCAGCTTCGTCCCTGCATCTGTGCGGGCACGGGCACGCCGGCCAGCTCGAGGATCGTCGGGGCCAGGTCGATGTTCAGCACCATCTGATCCACGAGCTTGCCCTTTGCCGCCCGCCCGGGCCACCGCACGAGCAGCGGAATCCGCAGGCTCTCCTCGTAGGCCGTCCGCTTGTCGCCCAGGCCGTGTTCACGCAGGTAGTATCCGTTGTCGCCGGCGAACACGACGACCGTGTTGTCCGCCGCGCCCAGCCGGTCCAGTTCCGCCATGACTCGCCCGACGTTTTCGTCCATCGCCGTGATGCATCGCATGTAGTCGAGGAGCTTCGGCGATCCGTCCCCTGCAAAGGAGGCGCCTACTCTGCCCTCCGGGCCGGTCTCCTTGCGGTAGGGCGCCGCGCTCCCGAGATTGGGCACGGGTCGGGCCTTGGCTCCCTCGTAATCCGAGGCTCGCCGGGGCGGCGGCGAGAACGGCCCGTGGCAGGTCTTGAAGCCCAGGGCGAGCACAAACGGCTTACCCCGGTTCTCATTCAGGAACTGGATCGCGTAGTCCGTGGACACGTCGTCCACCCAGCCGGTGGTCTCAGTCTGCTTTCCGTTCACCTCGAAGGGGCAGTCGCGGTATCTGCCCTGGCCGATGAAACTGGCGGAATAGTCGAAGCCCGGCCGCTGACCACGCTGTTGGTCCATGTGCCATTTGCCCACGTAGCCGGTCGTGTAGCCGGCGGACCGCAGCACGGAAGCATAGGTGATGCTATCGGCCGGGAAGGGCGTCCCGTTGTTGCGGATCCCGTTGTGGTGACCGTACGTCCCGGTCAGAAAACTCGCCCGGCTGGGCGCACAGAGCGAGTTCACCACGAAGGCGTTGCGGAAACGCACCCCCTCGGCCGCCAGCTTGTCCAGATTCGGCGTCTTGAGCCAGGGGAACCGGCCTTTGTCCCCTTGCTCGCGTTGGACCACGCCAAGGGCGTCCCATCGCTGATCGTCGGTCAGCATGAAGACAAAGTTCGGCTTCGTCTCCGCGGCCACGCCCCGGCCGGCCGCAAGGCACACACAAGTGACAAGAAGTGATTGCTTGATTCGGTTCGACATCATGGATACACCTCTTCCAGAAACCAGCACAACTAACACAGTCTGCGACGTTCGTCCAGGCCCATCCATCAAATGATCGAAGGCAGAAGCTCCAACGGGAGTGAACCGAGGCAAGGGAGGCCAATTCTCCGTTCTCTCCGTTTCCTCATGTTCGAGTTCTTCCTCTCTCCCGATCGCAGGCCCTGACCCCGAACTGCTCATCCCTCTTCGGCGTGTCCCTCTTGTGTGACGGGTGGCCTTTACTCGGTGCTGCCGGATGGGCATGATGTCGCAGCGTGCCCGAGAAGCCGGCTGACCAGTCGAGATCGAGCCGGGACCGGCCTTTGGGGTCGGCGGTGTTGCGCTATGGCTCTCACGCGAAGACGCAAAGTGCGCAAAGAAGAGTGGGATGGGGTCGGCCTCTTGGCGATCCTCGCGCCTTTGCGTGAGTGATCGTTCCCGTTCTGATATCAAGCGGTCTTGCCAGCCCGGTGAAGGGAGCAGTACAGACGATGTGTCTGAGGCGGATTTCGAGGTGTGAACTGGCGGGCGTTGCCGCTATCGTGACTCTGTTGGCGGTCGGATGTCGGCTGGCCGAGACACCGCGGACGACGTTGTCGGATCCGACGATCGTCTACACCTCGCCGCGCGAGCACTACGTCGTGCTGCGGGGCGGCGAGATCGAAGCGGTGGTGGTGGACAATGCCGCCGTCGATGTGGCGGTGCTGCCCGGGCACGCCGCCGGCTACGCGGGGTTGGCCTCGCTCAAGCACGCAAAACACGACAAGAACGTGTTCGTGCCGGCGTACGGCGGCCTCAACTACGAGCACATCTTCGACGGCACCACCCAGCCGCGGAACGTGCTGTTCGAGCCGCGCCGGGTTCCCATGCACTTGCGGGTCATCGACGAGCACACCGTCGAGCTGCATCAGCCGCCGACGCCGCACTGGCGGCTGGAGTCGTGCATCCGCTACTCGTTGCTGGCCGACGAGACGATCGAGATGGTCTTCCAGTGCGTCCCGCGCGAAAAGAGGTTCGCCAACGGCTACATCGGCGTTTTCTTCGCCAGCTACATCGACCACCCCGAGTCGGGGGCCATTCACTTCATGGGCCACGACGCCGCCGGCCGCAGGCCGCGGCTGATCGAGGCCACATCGCCGCGCCACGGCCTGCAGGCCACGCACCTAGCGGCCGGCGACCGTCGCGAGGTCAAGCACGTGACCGACTTCCCGCTCAGCCTGGTCTTTAACCTCTCGGACTATCGGTTCGACGAGCCGTGGTACTACGGCGTCAGCCATGGCCCTGGCCTTGGCGTTCCGCGATCGGGACCGCGCGCGGTTCAGCCAGTCGCCCACCGGCGGCGGCGCCGGCTGCCCGGCCTGGGACTTCCAGTGGTTCGTCGAGAACTACGAGGTCGGCAAGACCTACACCTTCGTCATGCGTGCGTTGTACCTGCCGTAC
>JACQVT010000875.1 GCA_016209665.1 Planctomycetota bacterium
CAGGAACACCGGCCGATACGCATAGATACCCAGGTGCAGCAGCCACTTGGCGAGGTCGGCGGGCCGGCCGGCCGAGTCCCGCGGGTAGGGGATCAGGCTGCGGCTGAAATACAGGGCGTGGCCCTGGCGGTCGAGCACCACCTTCACGCAAGCGGGGTTCGCCAGGTCGGCCTCGGTCTTGAACGGGCAGGCGACCGAGCCCATGTTCACCGCCGGCCGCTCCTGCATCAGCGCGACCAGCTTGTCAATGGTAGCCGGGTCCATCTCCGGTTCGTCGCCCTGCACGTTGATCACCAGGTCCACCGGGTCACCGACGGACTCTCGCGGCCGGGTCGCCGCGTCCCCGTGTCGCTTACAAGGCCGGCGACCACTTCCGCCACGCGGTCGGTCCCCGACGGATGATCGGCACGGGTCATCGCCACCTCACCGCCGAACTCGCGGACGGCGGCGGCGATGCGGTCATCGTCGGTGGCCACGATGACCCGGTCGATGCGGCGGGCGCGGGCTACCGCCTCGTACACGTGCTGGATGAGCGGCTTGCCCGTTTCAGCGGCGAGGGGTTTCCCGGGGAATCTCGTGGAGGCGTACCGCGCGGGGATGATCGCCACGGCCGGCAAAGGAACATCCTTCAAGTCTGCGTCACAACCCAGGCTTTTCGGAGGAACAAGGTTCGATGATAACCACGACCGCGCCGATTGTCAAACCGGCGTGGCGGCGCCTCTCGCTGATACGCGATGGGAAGGAATCAGTCGATCTTGCTGTAGTCCAGCGTGGGGACGCGTACCATTCTGGCACGCTCCACGCCGTGCTCGGCCAACGCGGCAAGCCGCTCCAACAGCGGGCCGGGGTAGTACCGTTCGCCACAGCGAACACATACGCCGACGGGGACATTCTCGAACGCGCAGCGGCGCCCCTTCTGCCGCAGGTCGACCGTCACGCGGCGCGTCCGAACTTCGCCCCCGCAATACTCACATGGGTCAGATTTCTTGGCCATGGTTCAAACACCAAATACGGTGATGATCCGAAGCTGCCCGGTCGCCGTCAGGCGGCACACAAGGCGGAGTGGGCGGCGATCCTCCGCCTTTCCTGCCACGACGTACTTCCGAGGCCCCCGCCCGTGGTGCTGCACTCCCACTATTCTACTCGAATAGACCGCCGATTTCACGTCGCCAATCGAGAAACCATCCTGCTCCATTTCGTCCTTCGCATGGCCGGTCAGTTCGTAGCGTCCTAGGGCCACTTTACGGCGGAACACACCCATCCGTGACGGCATGTCGATATCTCGTCGAGGGCCTACTCCGCCCACCCAAGCTTGTCAGGCCGAAAAGTGGGACATAGCATACGCCCTGTCACCCATAGACCTCTGTGAGGTTGCAATGCTCTCACGCTACCCGATCTTCGTCAAGCGCGATCTCGACGGCTTCTTTGGGTTGGCGATCGACAACCTGGTTCAGTTGCTGCTGATCCTGGCCCTGTGCGGGGGGCTGTGCGGGATGTGGGGGGACAACGAGTCCTACATCTACCGGCACATCCTGCCGGGGGTGGCGGTGTCGCTGCTGATCGGGAACGTGTTCTACGCGCTGCAGGCCCACTGGGTGGCCCGGCGCGAGCGACGGTCAGACGTCACCGCCCTGCCGTACGGAATCAACACGGTGTCGCTGCTGGTGTACGTCTTCTTCGTGATGAAGCCGACGTACGACCGGACGGGCGACGCCGAGTTGGCGTGGAAGATGGGGCTGGTGGCGTGCCTGGGCAGCGGGATCATCGAGTTTGTCGGGGCCTTTTTCGCCGAGCGGCTGCGGCGGAACACGCCGCGGGCGGCGCTGCTCAGCACGCTGGCCGGCATCGCTATCACCTTTATCAGCATGACGTTCGCGCTAGAGATCTGGCAGCGGCCGCTGGTGGCGATGGTGCCGATGGCCGTGGTGTTAGTTGTTTACTTCTCACAGGTGACATTTCCGCTGGGGATACCGGGCGGGTTGGTGGCGGTGCTGCTGGGGACCGCTCTGGCGTGGGGGCTGGGGGCGATTGGCGTGGCGACGGGCGTACCCATGGACACGCAGGCGGTGCAATCGGCCTGGGAACAACACGGCAAGTACTGGCCGATCTGGTCGGGGACGGACCTGTGGGAGTTCATCACGGATTCGACCTATCGGGCGGGGATCATTGGTATGTTGTCGGTGATCATCCCGATGGGGCTGTTCAACGTGATCGGCAGCCTGCAGAACATCGAATCGGCCGAGGCGGGCGGGGACGTGTTCGCCACCGGGCCCTCGCTGGCGGTCAACGGGATCGGGACGATCGCGGCCGCGCTGTTCGGGAGCTGCTTCCCGACGACGATCTACATCGGCCACCCCGGCTGGAAGGCGATGGGGGCCCGGGCGGGCTATTCATGGCTGAACGGCCTGGTGATGACGGCGATCTGTCTGACAGGGACCGTGCCGGTCATCGCCAAGGTGGTGCCGATGGAGGCGGGCATCGCGATCGTGCTGTGGATCGGGATCGTCATCACGGCCCAGGCGTTCCAGGCCAGCCCACTGCGCCACGCGCCGGCGGCGGCGATGGGGCTGTTTCCGGCCATCGCGGCGTGGGGGGCGCTGATCGTGGCCGAGGCGCTGACGCAAGCACAGTTGCATCCGGTGGTTTCGACCACGGGTGCGACTCAACCGGCGATCGTGGCCGCGGGGGCACCTGCTCCCGCGGCACCGGGGCGTCAAACCGCCACCCCGACGATGCAGGACCTGCTGACGGGACGGATCGCCGGCACCGGCGAGAACATGAAGTTGGGCGGGTTCCTGTTGCACGGCATGAACATCATGGAGCGAGGATACATCTTCACGTGCATGATCATGGCGGCGATCGCGGCGTTCCTGATCGACCGGCGGTTTTTCCAGGCGGCGGGTTGGTCGCTGGGTGCGGCGGTGCTGACGCTTGTCGGACTGATCCACGCCTACCAGCTTGCGGGCAACACGGTGGACTTCTGGCTGATATTCACGAGGCCCGCGGCGGGATCGTACACCTACAACGCCTACCCGGTCGCGATCGGCTATCTTTTGATGGCCGGCGTGTTCGCCGGCCTGGGGCTTCGGCACCGGCACGATCTGGAGGCGGCGCACACCGTCGAGGATGCGCGGGTGGTGTCGGAGACGATGGAACACTAAGGAGTACTGACAATGCCCGGTGTGGGACCGGCATCTTGCCGGTCCGATTGACCGGCTTCCAAGCCGGTCCCACGAGTTCTGGCAGAGAATCTGAACGGGTTTCTGCGGGAGAATCATGATGAAGTCAGCAATGACGAGTGGGCACGGCGAAGGACGGCGGACCAGACCAGCGGCCAGAAGTTCATCCGAAGGCTCTGAAAGCGGACCGGCTGGAAGCCGGTCCCACACGGGTCTCGGAACAGCTTCTAAACTTGGCGTGGTGCTGGGCGTGGTGTGGCTTGCCGGGGTCGCGGCGGCGCGAGGGGATGACGAGGCGGCACCGCGAGCGGTGAGCACACCAGCGCGGGTGAACGTGCTGCTGATCACCGCGGACGACATGAACTGGGACTCGACCGGCGTAACGGGGTGCAAGATTCCCGGGATCACGCCCCACATCGACCGGCTGGCGTCGCAGGGAATGCGGTTTGCGCAGGGACACGTGACGGTGGCCGTGTGCCAGCCGTCGCGGTCGGTGCTGATGACCGGGCGTTACCCGATCCACAATGGGGCCCTGGGTTTCCAACCGATCCGCGGCGATGTGCCGACGCTGCAAGAGCGACTGCGGGCGGCGGGCTACCTCAACGGGATCTTCGCCAAGGTCGGGCACCTCGCGCCGCAGAACAAGTTCTGCTGGGACGTAGTCGTCTCTGCGGACGATCTGGCCGCCGGCCGCAGTCCCAAGGCCTATTACGAGCAGTCCAAGGCATTCTTCGCCAAGGCCCGCGACGTCGGTCGGCCGTTCTTCCTGATGGCCAACTCGCAGGACCCGCACCGGCCGTTTGCTGGTGCCAACGCGCCCGAGGGGGAGGGGCCGGCGAGGCCCGGCGTCGCCCGACGGGCCGCCGCAGCCGGGACCGCTCCGATCAGCCGGCGGTATCGGCCCGACGAGGTCACGGTACCGGCGTTCCTGCCGGACCTGCCGGCGGTCCGCAACGAGATCGCCCAGTTCTATACGTCCGTGCATCGGTGCGATGAGATCGTGGGGGAAATCCTGCGGGCGCTGAGCGAGACCGGACTCGATGACTCCACGCTGGTCATGTTCCTGAGCGACAACGGGATGCCGTTCCCGTTCGCCAAGACCAACTGCTACCAGTTCAGCACCCGCACGCCGTGGATCGTGCGCTGGCCGGGAAGGGTGAAGTCGGGCACGGTGAACGAGGAAGACTTCATCTCGGGCATCGATTTCACGCCGACGGTGCTGGAGGCGGCCGGGCTGCCGCCGATGGCAGACGTCGACGGCCGATCATTCCTGTCGCTGCTGCGGGGCGAGAAACAGGCCGGCCGCGACCGGGTGTTCACCGTGTTCCATCGCACGTCGGGCGGGAATGACTTTCCCATGCGGGCGGTGCACGATCGGCGGTTCGGCTACATCTTCAACGCCTGGGCCGACGGCAAGACCGAGTTCCGCAACGAATCGCGGGGCACGGCCAGCTTCCGGGCGATGGACAAGGCCGCTTTGGACGACCCGGCCGTCGCGGCCCGGGTAAAGATGTTCCTCCTGCGGGCCAGGGAAGAGTTCTACGACTACCAGGCCGACCCGGCGGCCCTGCACAACCTGATCGACGACCCGGGTCACAAGGAGCAGATCGCCCAGCTCCGCGCCGAGATGCATCGGACGCTCAAGTCGCTCAACGACCCGCTCCTGGCGGACTTCGAGAAGGCGACGCAGGGCGGGCTTCGCCCGTGACCGACTGACGCGGCGACGCGGGGACGCGGAGACACGGGGACGAACAGCGCTGACTTCACCCGGAACACGGATGGTCGTCCGAAGTTGTGGCGACGCGTCCTGAGCCCTTGCGAGAATCGAGCAGTCTTTCAAGGACGGCAGTGCACATTAAATGACGCCGCGCACGGCCCGGATCGTGGTGTTCGACCGGCAGGAATTGCCCCGCGACTGGCGGCGATTCACGGCCGTGCTGTGCTTCATGCTGTGCTACTGATCGCGATCTATGCCCGGCGGTATCCGATGCGGGTGCCGCCGGAGGACGGGTCGCCCTGGCCGCGGCGGTACTGCGGGCAGTGCGGGTACAACCTGCACGGCATCGAGGCGGCGGAGTGTCCCGAGTGCGGCCGGAGGCTGGTGGCATGATGGAAGGAACAGATTAGCCGCAAGAAGTCTCAAAAGACGCAAAAGGTGGCTCGGTTTCTCTTTTCTGCGCGTTTTGCGTCTTTTTGCAGCCGGCACGGTCTTCGGTTCGAGGTTGACGGCAGAGTCTGCCCAGACGACCACGGCGGGCTGGACGTCGACGTTGGTGGCTGACCTACTTGACTGGCAGCTATTCACAATGCGTGCCGCCTGGGCTCATTCGATATTTGATCGCGTTTTATAATCCCTCTCCGTCGAGGTGGGCGATAGGCTACACGCATGCCCCCGACGGCGGCCACGATCACGGTTCATGCAAGCAGACCCGATGACGAATGGCGGCGATTCACGGCCGTGCTGTGCTTCTGCTGGTTCTACTCCAACTTCGTTTACGGAGTGTACGGGCTGTACAAGGGTTGGCAGTTCCAGAGCACCGCGCTGCTGTCGATGATGAATTGGGATCCGCATGTCGGGCCAACGAGAGTCGCAACCGCTGTCGCCATGTTCCTGGCCGGCCGCAGTCTCTGGCTGGGCCAACGAAGAGCCCACTGGTGGGTGATACCCGCGATCGCGGGTCTGCTCGCGTGCATGGCTCATCAGGCGGTACTCCTTTTCCGACTGCATGGCCCCCTCGGCCTGTGTCGCTCCATCCTCGTCGCGTGCGAATTGTCGATCGCGGATGGCCCGTTCCTTGCGGCCTTGGTGGCCTCACTGTATTTGTTGCGGTCTGGCTCGCGCCGGTTCGGGCGTTGGACCGGCTGGGTGATTGTGACCGCGGCCTTCTGTCTGACCCAGACGATCGTGAGCTTCGTAGGCCAGTCCGAGCTGGGCGCTCACCTCTACCTGGCGATGGGTCCGCTCGTGGTCGGGATCGTTGTGGTGTTCGCCCTAGACGGCCTGCCAGTGCTGGCTGCTCTCCTACTGCTGAGAGGATCGAGGTTGGCTCGCAAGGTTGTCTTGGTGATTGCCGCCATTCAGACCACGCTTCGTTTCTGGGAAGGTTGGTGGCTGAGTTGGCTTGTCTCCGCAGTGATCGGGGCTCTGTTCTGCAGCACCCCCCACGACGCCCCGACGCCTTCCCCCTGGCCGCTGGGGTGTTATCTGCTCAACCAGCATTTCTTCCAGGAAGTCTCCGTTCACTCCGTCGTCCTCGTTGGCCCCTGGCTCCTCATCGCATGGTACGCGGACCGGTATCCGATGCGGCTGCCGCCGGAGGACGGGTCGCCCTGGCCGCGGCGGTACTGCGGGCAGTGCGGGTACAACCTGCACGGCATTGACGCGGCGGTGTGCCCCGAGTGCGGCCGACGGCTGCTGGCGTGATGGGAAGAACGATTGGGCCACAAGAAGAAGAGAAGACTCACAGGAGGGAACGGAGATAACAGAGGATTCATTCTC
>JACQVT010000876.1 GCA_016209665.1 Planctomycetota bacterium
CGCCGTCGATGATCCGATCGTCGGGGACCGCGGCGCCCGCGAGGTGGGCGAACGTCGGCAGGACATCCAGCGTGGCCATCAGGGCATCGCTCGTCTTTCCGGCGATGCCAATTCCGACCGCCGCCCGGTGTCGCTGCCCCGATATAGTCTGCCATCGCCGGCTGATTTATTCAAAGCCTGGGTCACGGCAAGCCGCTGGCAGGCAGACAGTTATGTCGCTGATCGCCTTCTTCGATGCCTATATCGGGCGCGGAAGCGTAAGGCCTTTCCCTCATCCCGCCCGTGAGCCCATCTTGACCGGCCCGTGACACATTCTAAAATCAATACATGCCGCGAAGGTCGCCAATCGAGGTCATGTTAAAGCCCAGGCTGCTGGTCCTGTTTCCGATTCTGTCGGCGTACACGCTGGTCTCGGTACTGGCGGGTTCCGGCTTCAGCGCGCTTTGCCTCTGTCGTGACGGCGTTTGTGTCATCGGGTCGCATAACAACCCACCCGACCCATGTTGCGACTCGACCGAGGACCTATGCCACCTCCTCATTAGTCTTCGTGGAGCCGAACCGGACGCCGAGGCCGCTCCCTGTGGCGAATGCCTCTGTTTGCCCCTGGGCCCAGACTCAGCCCGAGGTACGAGCATAGCGACGGGTCCGATCCCGATCTTCAATCCCTTGGGGTTCGTGTGCGAATCCGACAATCAGGTGCCCCAGGGACGTCTCCTCATCGGTCCAACCGGCGTCTCGGTGGCTGATTCATCTCCCGGCCCGCCTTGTGAGACGGTAGTCTTGCGCTGTTGATTCGACGGTGCGCCTCTGCCGGATGAATGGCGTGTCCAGCCGCGGCCGCGACATGCCGTTCCCGCTGTTTCATGCGCCGGAGTAATCCGGGCCGCGCGTTGTCGACAGCTCGCATTTCAGGCACCGAACGGAGAAGACCATGAGCACCGAAAACAGCGATGGCCAGGAGCGTCGGACGGATCGACCTGCGCTGTCCCGTGAGCCGATCGACCCGCCGAAGGGCCGCCGCGGGGGCGTGTTGCGTCGAATGGTCCACGCGCTTCCGACCCTGGTCGTGTTTGCCGCCCTCGGCGGGCTGGCGTATGCGGGTCATCACACGGGTTGGAGGGCACCGAAGTTCTCCCACCTCTTCGGGACGCGGGCGGCGGCGGCCGAGAAGGAGGACTGGTGCGCCGAGCACAACGTCCCCGAGTCCAAGTGCATCGCCTGTCATCCGGAACTTGCCGGGGGCAACGCGGCGGACTGGTGCAAGGAGCACGGCGTGCCCGAGTCCCAATGCACCGTCTGTCATCCGGAGATCCTCGCCAAGGGCGTCGCCGGCGACTGGTGCGCGGAGCACGGCGTGCCCGAGTCGGGTTGCACCCTCTGTCATCCCGAATTGGCCGTCAAGGGCGAGGTGCCGGCTTCAGACGTGACCGCCAGCGTGCTGCCTGAGCCGACCGCCACCCGACCCGCAACCGCAGCTACCAAGTCCGCCAAGGACCCTCGGACTTGCCAGACCCATGCTCGACGGGTCCAGTTCGCATCGCCGGAGGCAGTACGCAAGGCAGGGCTGAAGCTTGGTGCGGTGGTGCGGCGTGCGATGGCGGGCATCGTCACGGCCAACGCGGAGATACAGTATGACCAGACTCGCGTGGTCCAGGTGGCCCCGCGCGTGTCGGGGATCGCCTGGCAGGTGGACAAACAGGTCGGCGACCAGGTCAAGAAGGGAGACATCCTGGCCCTGATCGGCTCGACCGAGGTCGGCCGCGCGAAAGCCGAGTACCTCGAAGCCGCCACACTCCTGGATGCCAAGAGCAAGGCGTTCCGGCGTAGCGAAGAACTGCTCAGCAAGAATGTGGGCAGCCGAGCCAGTTACGAAGAGACCGAGGCTGAACGTAAGCAGGCGGAGATCCGGTTGTTCAATGCCCGACAGGCACTGATCAACCTGGGCCTGCCGATTGAGGAGCTGGAGTCGAATCAGACGCCGCCGGAGCAAGCGATCCAGTTCCTTGGGTTGCCGGATACAGCTCGGGGCAAGCTGGACACGAAGGAGACGACGACCAACCTCATCCCGGTCACGTCGCCCCTGGAGGGGGTGGTGACCACGCGCAACGTCGTGGCCGGCGAGATTGTGGATACGGCCAAGCCCCTGTTCATCGTGGCGGATACGACCCGCATGTGGGTGATGGTGAATGTCGATTTGCGAGAATCTCGCCGGATCGCCCTGGGACAAAAGCTCGTGTTCCGACCGGACGGGGCTCCGGACGAGGCGGCCACGGGGAAGGTCACCTGGATCAGCACGGCCGTCGATGACCAGACGCGGACCCTCCGCGTGCGGGCCGACGTCGAGAATCCTGCCGACCGGCTTCGGGCCATGACCTTCGGCAAGGCCGAGATCACCATCCGCGAGACGCCGGACGCCATCGCCGTGCCCAACGAGGCTATCCAGTGGGAGGGCTGCTGCTACATGGTCTTCGTGCGCCTGGCGGACGACATCTTCCAGACCCGCAAAGTCCGGCTGGGGGCCAAAGATGCCGTGTTCAGCGAGGTGCTGGCCGGTGTGTTGCCGGGCGAGGTGGTCGTCACTATCGGCAGTCACGTGCTCAAATCCGAGATTCTCAAGAGCAATCTGGGCGCCGGCTGCACGGATGAATAGCCGAAGGGTGGAGTCGCACACATGCTGAACTGGATCATCACACGATCACTCCACCATCGGTTCGGGGTGGTGGCCCTGACCCTGGCGTTCGTCGTCGTGGGGGTCATTGTCCTGGGCCGTCTCAATATCGACGCCTTCCCGGACACGACGCCGGTGCAGGTGCAGATCAACACGGTCGCCCCTGCGCTGGGGCCGGAAGAGGTCGAGCGGCAGATCACCTTCCCCGTGGAGCAATCCATTAGCGGCTTGCCCGGCTTGCTTAACGTCCGCTCGATCTCGAAGTTCGGACTCTCGCAGGTGGTGGTCACCTTCCAGGACGGCACGGACATCTACTTCGCCCGCCGCCTGGTCGGCGAGCGGCTGGGCACGGTGGAACTTCCGCCCGGCATCGCCCGGCCGGAGATGGGCCCTGTGGCGACGGGACTCGGCGAGGTCTTCCACTACATCGTGACCTCGCCCACCCGCGACCTGACCGAACTGCGGACCCTCCAGGATTGGGTCATCAAGCCGGCCCTGCGGACGGTCCCCGGCGTGGCCGAAGTCAACAGTTGGGGCGGCTGCGAGAAACAGTATCAGGTGCGGGTGGATCCAGACCGCCTCATCAAGTACGGCCTCTCCTATGACGAGGTGCTCCAAGCCGTCGAAGCCAACAACCTCAATGCCGGTGGCGGCAACCTCTCTTCCGGCGGCAACATGCTGCTCGTACAGGGCATCGGCCGCGTGGTCAATACCGACCAGATCGGGAACATCGTCATCAAGGCCAAGGATGGCGTACCGATTCACCTGCACAACGTGGCCGACATTCGCATCGGCTCGGAGATCCGCCGAGGCGCGGTGACTTACGCCGGGCGGGGCGAGGCCGTGCTGGGCCTGGGCTTCATGCTGATGGGCGAGAACACCCACGAGATCACCTCCAGGCTCAAGGCCAAGCTGGAGGAGGTCAAACGCACGTTGCCGCCCGATGTGCAGGTCGTGACCGTCTACGACCGCACCGAACTCGTAGACCACGTAATCGACACCGTTCGCAAGAACCTGTTCGAGGGCGGCTTGCTGGTCGTGGCCGTCCTGTTCATGTTCCTGGGCAACCTTCGCGCAGGACTCATCGTGGCTCTGGCGATCCCGCTTTCGATGTTGTTTGCATTCTCTGGCATGGTTCGGTTCGGCATTGCGGGCAGCCTCATGAGCTTGGGCGCCATCGACTTCGGGCTTGTGGTGGACAGCTCGGTCATTCAAATCGAGAACGCTGTACGGCATATCGCCCACGATCGCAAACGGCGGAAGTTCCTCCACGTGGTGCGGGACGCGGTGATCGAGGTCCGCAAGCCCACCCTGTTCGGCGAACTCATCATCATGCTGGTATATGTGCCCATCCTCACGCTGGAGGGCATCGAGGGCAAGCTCTTCCGGCCGATGGCCCTCACGGTCATCTTCGCGCTGGCGGGCTCGCTGATCCTCTCGCTCACCCTCATGCCGGTACTGGCCAGTTTGGTCCTGCCCAGGCACTTGAATGAGCGGGACCCCGTGCTGGTACGCTTGGCGCGATGGATGTACCGGCCCATTCTGGCCGGCGTGATGCGGCACCGGTACGCGACGGTGGCGTTCGCGTTGCCCGTGCTGGTGGCGGCAGCGATCGTGGCCCGCGGGCTGGGGTCCGAGTTCATCCCACGTCTCTCCGAAGGCTCGATCGTGGTCAATGTCGTGCGCCTGGCCGGGACCGATCTCGACGAGTCCGTTCGGTACAACACGCGGATGGAGAAAGCCATCCTCGCCGCCTTCCCGGACGAGGTGCAATACGCCTGGAGCCGGATCGGAACGGCCGAGGTCGCCACTGACCCGATGGGCGTGGAACTCTCGGATATCTTCCTTACGCTCGAGCCGCGCGAGAGGTGGGTCCGCGCGCGGACCCAGGCCGAGCTGGTCGAGAAGGTGCAGAGGGAACTGCGAGACATGCCCGGCCAGCGGATCGCCCTGACCCAGCCCATCGAAATGAGGCTCAATGAGATGATCGCCGGCGTTCGGGGCGATGTCGCCATGAAGCTGTACGGTGATGACTTCGACGTCCTCACCCAGAAGGCCGGCGAAATTGGCGCGGTCCTGGGCTCCATCCGCGGTGCGACGGACATGAGCACCGAGCAGATCACAGGTCAGCCAGTTCTTCAAATCCAAGTGGATCAGGACGCCCTGGCCCGTTACGGGGTTCCCGCCAAGATGGTCTTGGACCTCGTGGAGTCTCTGGGGAGCAAAGAGCTGGGCCAGGTGGTTGAGGGTCAGCTACGGTTCCCGATGGTGGCGCGCTTGCCCGAGGACTTGAGGGAGAGCCCCGAGACCGTGGCCGCCATCATGGTCTCCACGCCGGCCGGACAGCGCATCCCGCTTTCAAATCTGGCCCGAGTGGACGTCGTGGAGGGTCCCTCCACGATCACCCGCGAGTGGGGGCAGCGGCGCACCACCGTTCAGGTCAACGTTCGAGGCCGTGACGTGGGCAGCTTTGTGGCCGAGGCCCAGCGTCGTGTCGCCCAGGAAGTGAAGCTCCCGCCCGGTCGATACCGCGTTGAGTGGGGCGGGCAGTTCGAGAATCTCCTGCGCGCCCGGCGGCGGCTCATGATCGTGGTCCCGGTCGTGCTGGCCCTCATCTTCGGACTGCTCTACGCGACCTACAACCGATTCCTGGATGCGATCCGTGTCTTTACCGGCGTGCCGTTCGCCGCGGTCGGGGGCGTTGTGGCGCTCTGGATTCGCGACATGCCGTTCTCCATCTCCGCCGCGGTCGGCTTCATCGCTCTCTCAGGCGTGGCCGTGCTCGGGGACATGGTGCTGGTGTCGTATGTGCGGCAGTTGCGGGCCAGGGGCTTGAGCCTGGAGGAGGCGGTCGAGACGGCGGCGCTGACCCGCTTGCGCCCGGTGCTCATGACCGCATTGGTCGCGAGCCTCGGATTCCTGCCGATGGCCCTGAGCACGGGCATGGGCGCGGAAGTACAGCGTCCGCTGGCCACTGTGGTCATCGGCGGCATGATCAGCAGCACGTTGCTCACACTGCTGGTTCTGCCGGCCCTCTATCTATTGTTCGGATCGCCCGTGGAGGCACGGGACAGAGAGGACGAAGCGATCGGGGTGGAGCCCCGGCGAGTGCCGGGCACCTCGTCGGCCCGGGAGCTGGTGGAACATCCTGCGTAAGGAGAACAAGTCAATGAGTCTGACGGAAAAAACACGGTACGGAGTGTTGGCCGCGATCGTCCTGACATTGATTGCGGTAACGGGCGCCTGTAACCGGGATGGCGATAAGTCAACTGGTGGCGCGAACGTCGCAGGCAACGGAAGCCCCGGAGCCACCCAGCCAGCCACCCAGCCACTTGTGCCAACTGTCCGACTGGCGGACTGGTGCCCTGAGCACGGGGTCCCGGAGTCGGTTTGCACCCGGTGCAATCCCTCCCTGATAGCCGACTTCAAGAAGAAAGGCGACTGGTGCAAAGAGCACGATCTGCCGGAGTCCCAATGCCTGGTCTGCCATCCCGAATTGAAAGAGAAGTTCGAGGCCATGCGGCCCAAGACGGAAGGATGACTGGGCACGAAAGGGATACGATAGGGCCGGGTGGTCCACGATCGAGAATCGGATTGAAGGCCGCTCCCTCGACAGTGCTGCGACAGCCAGAGGCGGCGGGGGCTCGATCGGGTTTGACTTTGGCCAGCTTACACCCTATAGTGTAATAGTGTAGAGTGGAGTCCGGCTGCAATGGCTGTGAAGCAAAGACGGCTGCCCGTGTTGACTTGTCCTGGCAAACCCACCTTGCAGGCTCGCTCTCTTATCGGCCCGGCGCAGGCGGCTGAACTCATGGGCCTCTTCAAGGTGCTGGCCAATGATACGCGGCTGCGGATGCTGCATGCTCTGGCCCGCGCAGATGAGTTGTCGGTCACGCAACTGGCGGACGCGCTGGGCATGAAGCCGCAGGCGGTCTCCAATCAGCTTGGGCGGCTGGTGGATCGGGGCATCCTGGGTTTTCGCCGAAACGGCATCAACGTCTACTACCGGATCGTTGATCGCTGTGTCGTGACCCTGCTGGATCAGGGCCTGTGCTTGGCCGAGGATGCGCGGGGGCGACGGTGAGTGAGTATCGAGTTGAACATCATCGGACCCGCCCTTGACGAGGCTTGCGCCCAACTCCGCGAGGCCGCCGCCGCGAGGAAATGCTGGCGGTGCGGTTGCCTGCACAACTCGTTGGCGGCCGTTGAGCAGGCGGTCCCGGAGGGTGGACGTCCCGGCGAACTCGACGGGGCCATTCGCGAGGCGAGGGGACGCCTGGTCGAGGTGCAGTACGACTGCCTCGGGTGCGACGTGTGCTATCCGGCCATTGCCCTCAACGCGCTCAACCGGGCAGGCTTCGCCGTCGAGCCGGAGGCGTGTCCCGCTGAGAGGGTCGAAGCACGAGTGGGCTGGCCTCCATTGCCGGGTTCATACCAGGTGCTGCGATACACAGCGCCGGTTGCGGTTTGTACGCTCACCGATGAGGGGCTGACGTACAAGATCGCGGCCCAGCCCGGTGCTGAACTCTCCATCGTCGGCACCCTGCAAACCGAGAATCTGGGGATCGAGCGTCTGATCGAGAATACAGTCGGCAACCCGCACATCCGGTTTCTGGTACTTGCTGGCGCTGACTCGCGAAGCCTGATCGGCCATCTCCCTGGTCAGTCCCTTCTCGCTCTTGCTCGCAGCGGCGTGGACGAACGAATGCGGATCATCGGAGCACGGGGCAAGCGCCCGATCCTGCGAAACCTGACGCGGGAAGCGGTCGAGCACTTTCGTCGAACGGTGGAGATGGTTGACCTTCGAGGCGAAGTCGAACCCGAAGTGGTTCTGGATGCCATGCGCGGCTGTGCGGCGCGGAACTCCGGTCCGGCAGAGCCGTTCGCGGCCGGACGCGAGGCGATTCCGATCCAGGGCTACGTTCCCGAGCGGATGACCTCGGACCCCGCCGGGTATTTCGTGGTGTACGTTGACCGCGATCGAAACCTGCTCTCCCTGGAGCACTACGCCAACTCCGGCGTGCTGGACGCTATCATCGAGGGTAGCTCGCCCGCTGAACTATATGTGGCCGCTATTGATCGGGGCCTGCTGTCCCGGCTGGACCATGCGGCCTACCTGGGCCGCGAGCTGGCCCGCG
>JACQVT010000890.1 GCA_016209665.1 Planctomycetota bacterium
ACCGCTATCAACGCCGCTGCGGCCTCGGCGGGCCCGCACGGCGGGATGTCCACGGTCTCCGACCGCAATGCGAGTGGACCTGCCTGGACCTCGGACGCGATTCCGAGCGCGCCGAAAAGGCAACTCCATCCCGACACCAAGACCCCACAGCCGCCCATTGTCCACCGCGCGGACATGGATCCTCTCCCAATTCGATGCTGTCTCTGTGCGCAGGCCGGATTCCCGAGATTGTCCTGGCCGCTGCAGCAGCGCTGCGGGACGCCGCAGTCGTTGTTGTCAACATCGGCGGCGGCGAAGCGGGCCTCCGGACAGAGGGGAGTCCCCGCCGCGGTGGGCACCTTGTCCCACATCTTGCGGGGGCCAAGGAGCGCGAGATCGTGGTTGTCCACGTCGCCGTCCCAATCCCCCGGGATCAGCGGGCAGCCGGTAACAGTGAGCGTGGCCGGGAAGGTGGTCGAACTCCCGTTGTGCCAGCCAAACAAGAGTGGCCCATCACAGAGAGCCGGCGCAGGAAGGGTTTGCCTCTGCCCGCTCCGGTAATCAGGGCCGAGTACGATCCCGGCCACGTCCTTTGCCCATGCCTGCCAGCGAGAGCTGTCCGCAAAACGCGGAACGCTGCCCGAACAAAGGTGATGATAGCGGGCGGAACAGGCGGCGGCCACCGGAACCCCCACGGCGGCAACGGTCCCGCCAGCGTCACTTGTGGGCGTCTGGGCGACCAGGCCCGGCAACCGACCTGTTCATATCAGAGGCGGCGCAGCTTGGGCCACGGGAGGGTCCCGGAGACAGGCCGAGCCGCACTCTCTTGAGGAGGAGAGAACCGCGATCGCGGGATCAGTAGCCGCGGCTGCGGCCGCCGCCATAGCCGCCGCCGCCGCGGTGGCCACCCCCGCCGCTGCGGGTTTCGGTCTTGGGCCGGGCCTCGTTGACGGTCAGGGCCCGGCCGCCCAGGTCCTTGCCGTTGAGGGCGGTGATGGCGGCCTGGGCGGCGGCATCGTCGGGCATCTCGACGAAGCCGAAGCCCCGCGACCGGCCGGTCATCTTGTCCATGATGATGTTCACCCGGTCGACCGTACCGTGCGCGCCGAACATTTCCCTCAAATCGTCTTCCGTGGTCTGAAAGGGCAGATTGCCCACGTAGATGTTCGCCATGGCGACAACTCCTGGCAGAAGTGACTGCATCCAAGGCTAACCGGGGACGGGTGACACCACCTGATCGCTTCCACCAGAAGCCAACGGGACAGTCGGAGTCCAGAGTATTACCCGGGCGGCGGGAACGGTCAAGCCCGGCGTCACTGGAATTGTTTGCGGAGGGTCATGTCGAAGTCGCGGATCATGGTCTTGTAGATGCCGGCCACGATGGCCCCGTAGAGCCCGGCGGCGATGGCGGAGCCGATGGCCAGCAGCACGCGGACGTTGGCCGCCGGCAGTGTCACGCCGGCCAACGTGACACTCGCGAGCTTCGTCGGGTTGACCAGGGCGAAGATCGAGGCCACGAACGTCAACGGCGACACGATGGCCGCGATCTCGTTGGGACCGCTCCAGAAGCCCAGCCCGCACAGGAACAGTCCGAAGGCCACCGCGATGAGAATGCCGACGCTGAGCAGGACCGCCTGCACCGAGCGCGTGCACTTGAGCGACATGTAGAGGCCCAACATGCAGGCGAACGCCGAATAGACCACCAGCAGCACCGGCATCATCAGGGCGCAGTCGATGAACACCAGGGCGGCCCGCTGCCCCCGCAGGAGGTCGTACACGGCGGCCATCAGTACCGTCGCCGCCGGTACGGCCAGCAAGGGCAGCGTGAAGCTGACCAGCCCGAGCAGCTTGCCGAGCAGGATGTAGCGGCTCGTGAGCGGGGTGGTCAGCAGCAGCTCGATGGTGCCGGCCTCGCGCTCCCGCGTGATGGCCAGGGCCGCCGTGTTCACGCCCATCAGCATCACCACCACGAACTCGACGATGATCAGGCCGGCCAGCCAGTCACGGGCCCGGCCGACGGGCATGCCGGAACCGTACGAGACAAGCAGGATGATCCCCGCCACGGCGCCGCAGACCACGAACCCGTACTGAGCCAGACGGCTACTGGCCGCACTGCCTTTGGTCACCGCCTCGCGCCAGGCGACGGGGTTGGACCAGACGCGCCGGGCCCGGCGCCGTTTCTCGCCGGCATCGCCCATCTTGAGCCCGCGGGGCCACAACCTGGTCCACCAGGCGACCTCGCCCTGCTTGATCCCGCGGCGGACGAAGATGGTCGAGAACGCCGCGATTCCGGCCGACACCAGGAACGTGAGCACCATGTACGCCGTCTCGGGCGAACTCAGCATCCGATTGATCGGCCAGACGTAGTGGGCCACTAGCGGGGCGTCGGGCGGGCGCACCCACTTGAGCGCCACCAGCAAGGCCCAGATCGGGTGGAACGGGGCCAGCCAGGTCATGCCGCTCCCCCCGCCCTGCGGGATCGACTCGGCGACGTGTGAACCGGGCCAATGTCCGATCGCCAGTCCGCCCAGCAGGTAGACGCCGATAC
>JACQVT010000904.1 GCA_016209665.1 Planctomycetota bacterium
AAGTGGCGGACGAAGCCGAGCACCAGCAGGGCGTCGTCGTTCTCGGGATTCTTCTCGACGAACTGCTCGAGCTGCCGCACCTGCGACACGAAGTCGCCCACCTTGCTGTAGCGCTCGCGGAGATCGAACGTGGTGTCGACGATCGGCGGGAACAGCTTGACGCCGTTTCTGACGGACTCGGCGGCCAGGGCGTACTGCCCGGTGGCGAACCGGGCGACGGCGTGGGCGAGGGCGGCGTCGACGTTCTGCGGGTCGGCCTGGGCCACCTGGCGGAACACGTCGGCGGCCTCGGCGTAGCGGCCCTCATTGAACGACTTGGTGCCGCCCACCATCAGCTCTTGCAGCTCGGCGGTCGGGAGCGACGGCTGGGCCGGCGCCTCACTCGGCGCAGATGGTTCCGGCGTCGGCGCCGGTTCGGGCTGCTCCGACGGCACCTCGATGATCTTGGGGCCGTGGCCGTGGGACGGCGAGGCCTGCCGCGGCGTGACCGTCTCCTGCTGCGGGCCCCACGGCGTCGCTGGAGCGGCGGGGGCCGGCTCGGGTGTGGTCTCGGGAGCGCTGGGGGCCGGGTACACCTGCACGTTGTTCTGGACGAAGACGTCGCGATCGGTGGACGAGGGGGGCGGTTGGGCCTGCTCGGCCGCATAACCCTGGTCGTAGGTCACCTCGGGGGCCGTCGTGCTGCCGTAGCCCACGTAGGCGTCGGTGGCCGTCGACTCGCCCGACGAGACGTAGCCGCTCGACGGGTAGTAGGTCACCGACGGCTCGGCCGCGTAGGCGTAGGTCGCCGGCTGCTCCACCACGACGCTGCTGACGTAGCTCGGGAAGAACGTCGGCGTGTAGTACGTCGGATAGAGCGGCGCGTAGTAGCTCGGGTAGTAGACCAGCGGGTAGGTCGGGTACGCATAGCAGCCGCTGTAGAAGCCAAACCCGAAGCTGAACCCGTGATGGTGGTGGGAGTAGTACGGGTAGTACGGGTAGTACGGGTACTTGTAGTACGGCGGGTAGTAGTGCCCCGGCCGATACGCCGGCGGACTGTACCGGTAGAAGGAACTTGCATAACCGGGCACGCCCAGCCGCGGGCCGCCGTAGCTGCCTCGGTAACCCCCGTCAAACGACCGCGAGCGGTCGAAGGATGCGGCGGTCAGATCGTGTGTCCGCGTGATGCCGATCGGTTGCAGGCCGCCGGAACCCCTACCGCTGGGGCCGGGCGAGCGGCTGGAGACGATCGTGTCGGGCCGGGCCACGCTCGGTCCCGATCGGCCGATCCCCGGGCTGCCACCGGGGCTGAGCGCGCGGGTGTCAGGCCGAACGATGCTCGGCGACGGCGTGCGGCTGATCGACGTTGGCGTGCGTGATGAGGACGAGTCGGATGGCGTGCGGAAGACCGGGCCCGCTGAATCCCGCCGGATCGACGGTGACGCCGTCGAGCGTGAACCCGGGCTGCGCGAACTGACGCCGGAAGAATCGCCGCGCGACGAGCGGCTGAGTTCGTCGAGTAATGACGGCGAGCGCGTGACGGTCGGGCTGCGGCCCACGTCGGAACCGCGGTCCGGCCGCGAGGTGTCGATGCGGGGGATCGAAGCGGATGAATCCGACGGGTGTCGCTCGGAACCGCCCCACGGGCTGCGGCTGACCGAAGGCGAGCGCGAGCCGGAGGACCCGAACCAACTGGACCCGCCGTCGCGGCTGCTCGACCGATCGGGCATCGAGATCGAGGGGCCGCTGACCGATCGCGGCGAACTCGTCGAACGCGATCCGAGGTCGGGCGTTCGGCTCGACGGCGGCGAGGCGGACGACGGCACGCGGATTTCAGGCCCGCGCGACGACGGCGCGCGGGAGATCGACCACGAAGGGCTGTCTGACGTCCGTGGGCTCGACACGCGCGGCGCGGACGAATTCGAGCGGCTGAACGGGCTGGGGCTTCCGATGGACGGACTCGATCGGATCGGCGAGGGGCTGGAGCGGCTGATCGACGGACTGAACGACCGACTGGGGGAAGGGCTGGAGCCGCGGCTGACCGACGGACTGAACGATCGGCTGGGGGAGGGGCTGGAGCCGCGGCTGATCGACGGACTGAACGATCGGCTGGGGGAGGGGCTGGAGCCGCGCCTGATCGACGGACTGAACGACCGGCTGGGCGACCGGGAGGACCCGCCGCCGAACGACCGGCTCGGGGCAACCGACCGGCTCGACGAGGGACCGCCGCCGGACGATCGTGAGACCGACGCACTCCGCCCCCAAGTCCAGGCGGGGAGCATCAGTGCGATCACGGCCGTGGCCAGACCAAGGGTTTTCACAGCGGGATGGTACGATAACATAAAACAACCTCGCAGTCGTCGACAACCAACGGCTGGCGAGGCTACGCGGCAATCTCGCTCGGACAGTTAAATATTAACCCATGTTTGCGATCGAGGCAAGGGAAATCCGCCAACCATCCGGTCCATATCCGCCCCTGGGGGGCCAAGAAGGCGGGCAAGATTCCCGCCCCCCTTCGCAGGAACGTGCTCGCACCGGGGGGTGCGACCGCCGGCTTGGCCAGTCCGGCCGAGGAAAGAACCGAGCGTTACCCAACGAAGGACCTGGTCGTCGACCGATATAACACTGGCCGTATAATGAAGTAAGGCGGGTGAGCCGGGCCGGGGGGCCGGCCGCCGGGAGGCGATGGGATGAAGGTGGAGCTTCAATGGGAAGGCGACAGCCGGTTCGTCCTGGTCTGCGCCGGGGACCTGGGCTGGGATGCAAACGATATCCTGATCAAGAAAGCATCCGAGGCCTTCGCCCGCCGTGGCGGCCTGCAGATGGTCCTCGATCTGGAGGACGTGGACTGCGTCACCAGCGCCGGTATCGGCGTCCTGCTGCAACTGCGCAGCCAGGCCGCCGAGCAGGACGGCAGCATCATGATCATCTGCCCGTCACCCGCGATCCGCCAGTTGTTCAAGACCGTGGGCCTGGACCGGCACATTCCCGTTTTTCATGACTGGTCGGCCTTCCGCGACCTGGTCGGCGAGGCCGGCTGAGCGGTTGACGGCCACGCTCCGGCGGAGCATGGGCGGCCTCTTGGGGGGCGGGCATCCTGCCCGCCTCAGAGGCGCACAACGTTCCCCCCTGGCATGGCTGGCCGATCACCACGATCTGTTGCCGGACCCGGCCCTCCTCGCACCGGGCCCGTGACAGAATCGGCGGGCTGTTTCAGAGCCTTGAGCGCAAGCGAGTGGGTCGTGTCTACCCGTCGCTGGCGCTGGGGGCTCTGAAAAGCCCACGTCGGTGTCGCCGCCCAG
>JACQVT010000877.1 GCA_016209665.1 Planctomycetota bacterium
GACCCCATCCGCCCGCTCACACATTCATACAGCCAAGTGGGAACGCAGATCAAGGCATTCACCAGATGATTCGTCCAATGTCATGCCCGCCCCCGCAACGATACTGCCGAGCGTACCAGTGTCGATCGACCGGTGTGCCGAACATACGACCCAGGCGAATGGCTCGTCGCGACGCAGCACGACGTGACGGCCTTTCTGTCGCCGGAGGAAGAAACCGGCGCGCTTCAAGGCGGCCGCAACGCGCCGATACGCCAACCCGCGCGGCAGGCGGCTCACCGGGCCGACACCTCAACGTCAACCAGTTCCAAATCGATTTGCATCGGCACCGGCAGTCCGTCCTCCACCAGCGCTTCGATGTAAACCTCGATCGCCTCTTTCACATTTGGCAGTGCCTGCCGGCGCGTTCTGCCCTGCGAGACGCAACCCGGCAACGCCGGAACCGTCGCCACGTAGCCGCTTTCGTTGCCCGCTCGAATCAGAACCGTATACGTCATACCGTCCTCACATGCCTCGTGGCCGGCATTGGCGGTCCCGCCCTTCGCCCATGGCTGCGGCCCTCTCTGGCGTCGGGACCACAGGCCCACACTGCCCACGCCAATGATGGTAGCCCACACTACACTCCCTCGCAGGCTCCGAGTAGCCGTCGAGAAGATCGGCAAACTCCAGACAACAATCACCCCTTGAGACCGCTGGTGGCACGCGATATCGTCAGTCTCTGCGGAAAGATGGTGGACCTGGCCCGGCGGGCGGGCGTCCAACGTATCGTGCTGAACGGCAGGTTCGTCACCGATCAACCAGCTCAAGGAGGAGATCGCCCGCTACGAGGCCCATCAGCCGGCACGGCGTTGAGGCCCACCCGCCGGTCGGACTGCTTGTTCCCTTCTCATCCCCCTCCTCCCGGCGGTGCCGACGGCTCAGTTCCCGCCCAACGACTTGAGCAGCTCAATCGCCGCCTCGGTCAGCATCTCGCCGCCGCCGGGGGCGATCCGCGAGTTGACCGTTTCGTAGCCGCCCTCGGCGAAGGCCTGCTTCGTGGGGATGTAGGCCGGATTGTCGTTGGCCAGCTCGATGATGAGCGTCGTCTTAAACGGTGAGGCCCGTTTGATCGCCAGCCCGAACTCGACGAAGATCTCGCCCGGCAGCGTCACGATCGCAACTTCCCGGCTGATCCGGATCGCCTGTACCTCGAGCGGCGTGGTCGGCCCCTTGCGCTGCCGCAAGTCGACGATCTTGTACGCCTCCACCTCCTTGAGGAACGGCAACTGCCCCTTGCCAATCAGCGGGAGGTCTTTCTTCGCCTGCTCGACCCGATCGGCCGGGTAGGATTGCAGAGGCACGTCGACGGTCGTGCTCCGCACCGCCAGCTCCACCGCCTCGACGCGCCGCAGTTTGGGCACGGCCGCCCGCACGGTGGCCGCGAGCATCGGCCCGATCTCGGCCGCCTTCCGCCGTCTCTCCGCCGACAGGTCGCAGTGGTTGATGTCGCCGCAGGTGCCGATCCCGAAGATCGAAATGAAATCCGGCCCGAACGCCTCCCGCAGCGACCGCTCCAGGTAGTAGGCGAAGTCGGCCGAAAACTCCGTCCCGCCGGTGGTGTCCTGGTGCATGGCGAACACCGTCAGCCCGGCCGTCACCTTGTCGCCGTCACCGTCACGAACCAGGACGACGCCCACGTCGGGGTCGATGGGCCCCACCGGCCGAACGATGTCGGCCAGGCCCGGCTTCTGAGGGGGGTTGGTTTTGACGCTGCCGTCCTTCATCAGATAGCGGCGGTTGAACGAGAGGGTCGGCTCCTGCCGGACCGAACCCGCGTCCAGCGTCGCCGGCCGGGCCGAGGCCGCCGCCCGCACCGCCGCCTCGGCAATCTTCTCCGCCAGCGTCGCCGGATAGTCGATCGACTCGCGGGGATCCTTGCCGTCTTTGGCCACCGCCAGATCGTGCAGCGATTGCCGCATCGCCCCGAAGTACAGGGGACCGGTGTGCGTGTGCGTCGCGGTCACCGCGATGTGGGCCACGGGGATGCCCGTCTTTGCCGCGATGGCCGTCCTCGCCCGCGACGAGACGTCCGCAGGGACGCCGACGAGGTCGCACACGACCAGCACCGCCCGCGTGTCGCCCTGGGCCAGCACCAGCGCCTTGGCGTACAGCGGATCGTGCACGGCCGTGCCCACCCGCTCGATGAAGTACCCGCTCATGCGGTACCCCACCGGCGGCGTGATGTCCACCGCCGACACGCCCACCCGCAGTTCCTGCTCAGAGGCTCCACCGGCGCTATCGACGAGCACCGTCACGATGAACACCGCGAGCCACGTCATTCGATGCATCATCCACTCCCGTTCATACCTTCACACGTTCATACGTTCATACGGCCCCCCGCTCCCGCAGCCGCCGCGCCGGCACACCCACGTACAGCCCCATCGGCTCGGTGTCGCGCGTGACCACCGCGTTGGCCCCGATCACGCACCCGCGGGCGATTCGCGTGTTGGCCGTGATCGTGACGTTGGCCGCCACCCACACGTCCTCCTCCAGCGTGATCGGGCCGGCCTTCTCGCCCGTCAGGGCCATCGGCCGATCGGTGATCTCTTCGTGGTGGCCCACCGTGGCAAACACGGTGTGGGCGGCAATGTTACAGTACGGGCTGATCGTCAGGCCCCCCCAGCCATACAGCACGCAGTTGGGGGCGAAGTGACAATGGTGCCCGATCTCGACGAAGCTCGTGTCCCAGTCACCCAGTGAAATATACGTGCCGGGGAAGAATTCGACATGCTCGCCGATGACGAACCGCCCCGCCGAGCCCTGGATGAAGCAATGGGGGTAGAACGACACCCGCGAGCCGATCCGGCACAGCTTCGGTGAGCCCAGCATGTGGAACCCCCGCATGAACGTCACGCCGTCGCCCACCTCGACCACCTCGGGATGCTCGAAATAGGCGTCCGGCGCGACGCTGACGTCCCGCCCACACGACTTGAACCGTTCCCGGAAGTCCGAAGCCTCAGTCATGTCGGAAGGAGCCTCCGTGGTCAGCCCGAAGCTGCCGTTCCCGGACGGGGGCCTATTTCACTGGAGTGCCCGGACCGAGTCAACAGTTTGCCGCCGCTTGGCCACTGCCCCGCGCTGCGACCGGCGCGAAGGACGGTGACGCACCGTCCCGGATAGTGTAGAATAAGCAGGTATAAAGGCCCATCTCGCGGACGCCGAACCGCCCGCTGGTGGCTGATAGCCGATGGCTAATAGCCGATGGCTGAAAGTTGATGGCTGAAAGCTGAAAGCTGATAGCTCTGTATGTTCACCGGATTCGCCCTAGAAACCGTTCGCCTCGGACTCAAGAACATCCATCTGCACAAACTCCGTTCGTTCCTGACGACCCTGGGCATTATCTGCGGCGTGGGGGCGGTCATCTGCATGTTGTCGATCAGCGAAGGGGCCTCCGAGGCGGAGATGGCGTTGATCCGCCTGCTGGGCACGCAGAACGTGATCGTCAAGTCGGTCCGGCCCGAAGGGGCCCGCGACGTGGGCGAGGCCCGCTCCTACCTGCTGGAATACGGCCTGACCGCCAGGGACCTCGAGCTGATCGCCGGGACCATCCCGCGTGTCACCCGGGTCGTGCCCCTGCGGGAAGTGGCGTTCGAGGTCAGCTACGGCGCCACGCGGTTCCCGACCGAAGTCGTCGGTGCGCCGCCGACTTTCTTCGAAACCGTCCACATCAAGGTCGCCCGCGGCCGGCCCCTGCAAGCCATCGACCAGGAGCGGGCGGCCAAGGTCTGCGTCATCGGCGACGAACTGCGGCAGAAACTGTTCGCCTACCAGGACCCCATCGGTGAGTGCATCTACGTCAACAACCAGGCCTCCGGGGTCGTCCCGTTCGAGATCGTCGGCATCCTGGAGTGGGTTCAGACGGCCGGAAGCCCCGCCAAGGGCATCGGCGAACGCAACCTCAACACCGAGGTCTTCATCCCCCTGTCCACCGCCGACGCCCGCTACAGCGACCTCCTCATCAAGCGAACCACCGGCAGCCGCGAGTACAGCCGCTGCATGTACAGCGACTTCTACGTCCAGGCGGCGAGCCTCGACGACGTGATCCCGGTTTCCGAAATGCTCCGCCGGGCCCTCGAGGTCCGCCACGAACAGGCCGACTACCGCATCCACGTC
>JACQVT010000878.1 GCA_016209665.1 Planctomycetota bacterium
CTATACAACATCAGCGCGAGCCCCTCCGTCATTAGCTGCGTGTTCGATTCTAATCACTCGGACGGGTACGGCGGAGCCATCGTCAACTTCAAGGCCAGTCCCACGCTCACCAACTGCACGTTCGGCGGTAACACCACGAGGTACCGTGGAGGAGCTATCGAGAACCACACGGACTGCTACCCGGTCCTGACCAACTGTATCCTTTGGGGCAACCGCGACCAAGCAGGCACTGGGACAGACGAGGTGGCCCAGATCTTCACGATTTACGGCGGCGCGCCCGTGGTCAATTACTGTACCGTTCAGGGCTTGACAGGCGCGCTGAGTGGCACCGGCAATCTGGGAACGGATCCACGCTTTGAGAATCCCTCGCTCGGCGATTACCGCCTCAGTGCCGACTCCCCCTGCATCGATGCCGGCAGCAACGCCGCCGTGCCCTCCGACCTTGCGGACCTGGACGGCGATGGCAATACCGGCGAACAACTCCCGCTGGATATCCTGGAAAAGCCGCGCATGGTGTTCGTGATCGGCAGCGGTCCCCCCATTGTGGATATGGGGGCATTCGAGGCGCAGAGGAATACCCTAGCCGGAACGAGCATCGCCGTTCAACTCGATTCCCAAACGGGCGGCACCGCCGGCAGCATCACGTTCGCAAACGTCACCTCGTCAGGATATACCACCCTGACATCTCTGACATCAGCCCCTTCGCTGCCAGCCAATCTCCAGGTATCCGCGGGCTTTCCCAGCTACTACGACGTGGCGACGACCGCGACGCTTAGCGGCCCCGTCGAGGTGTGTATCAGCTACGCGGACAGATACTTCTTCGATGAAACCAGTTTGAAGCTCCTGCACTTCGACGGTACGGCCTGGCAGGATGTGACCACGTCCGTGAACACGGCGCAGAAGACGATTTGCGGCAGCGTGAGCAGCCTGTCGCCGTTCGCGGTCGTGGAGCCGGCGAACCACGCGCCTGCTCTGACGTGCCCCGACCCGGTCTCGACGGAGTGTGATTTCCTGGCCGGCGGGCAGGTGACACTGGTGGCCCATGTGGATGACGCGGAGGGCAACGAGGTGTCCGTGACCTGGAACGTGGATGGGGTCGACGAACGACAGGAGGTCATTCCGGCAGCCGCAGGCCCGACGTCGACGGACGTCACGTTTGTCCATAGCTATCCGATCGGTGAGCACGTCGTGACGGTCTCCGCCAGCGTTACGCCTGCTGATGGAAGCCCGGTTGTGGCGAGCTGCACAACCACCGTCGAGCCTGTGGACGGCAGCCCCCCGACCGTCACATGCCCCGCGCCGGCCGCGCCGATCCTGGCGGACGCGAGCTGCCGTGCCGTGGTCCCGGACCTGACCGGTGAGGCCATCGTCGCAGATGCGTGCGGCTCGCTGACCATCACGCAGACCCCGGCGGCGGGCACGCTCGTCGCTCTCGGCTCGACAGAGGTCACCCTCACGGCGACGGACACCGCGGGAAACAACTCGAGCTGCACAACGACCGTCACCTTCGCGGACGCCACGCCGCCGACGATCTCGATCACAGATTCGGCCTCGGGCGCCCTGTATAAGGTTGGCGACATCGTCCACTTCGCAGGCGGCTATAGCGAGAGCTGCGGCCTTGCCTCTGCGTCGTGGGCCTTCGCGAGCAACCTCGGGACCATCACCGTACCTGCCACCATCGACGCGACGGCAGGCACCATCACCGCCGACTACGCGTTCGTGAACCCAGGCGTCTACGCCGTCACGCTCGCCGCGACGGACGCGTCGGGCAACACGGCGACGGCCGACACGGTCAGCGGGCCGGACTCCCTGCCCGCGATGGTCGTGATCTACGACCCGACGGCTGGCTTCGTCACCGGCGGCGGGTGGATCAACTCGCCGGCCGGCGCGTATGCGGCCAACGCGGGCCTGACGGGCAAGGCGTCGTTCGGGTTCGTGTCCCGATACAAGCCGGGGGCGAACGTCCCCGACGGCAATACCGAGTTCCAGTTCAAGGCCGGCAACCTGAACTTCAAGAGCACGGCCTATGAATGGCTCGTGGTCTCCGGCGCCAGGGCCCAGTTCAAGGGCTCGGGCACGATCAACGGCGAAGGCGACTACCGTTTCATCCTGACGGCCATCGACGGCCAGGTCAGCGGCGGCGGCGGGAGCGACAAGTTCCGCATCCGGATCTGGGGCGACAGTGGCATCGTTTACGACAACCAGATGAACGCTCCTGACACCGCCGATCCGAGCACGGCGATCGGCGGTGGGAGCATCGTGATCCATAAGTAGCCCGGCAGCTCAGCCGGGTAGGGCAATTACGGCCGAGTCCGCCCGGCTGGTTCTTCGACTGCCCGATACGGCGCGGAGCCGGCCGGGGACTCGGTGAAAGCGGACCCAAGAGAGGACCCGAGGGCCGAAGCCGGCGCCTACGAAAGGAGGTTAAACCGATGGCAACGCAGCGGAGCGAGACGCAGGACGGCGTGTCCCTTCGCCCCACGAGCTGAACGAGGATAACGACAAAGGCGGCTCCGGCCGGCTGTTCCTTCGCGTCCGCTGTGGACGCGGACCGGCCAGGAGCCCGGGTACTTCTGCTCGAAAGACGAGCAATGGAGGTAATAGACCATGTGTACGAGAATCTTGAGAGTCTTGGCTGTAGCGGCGGCGGTCCTGGCTGTCGCCTCGCCCGGCTGGGCGGACAGCAAGAACATGAACCCCGGGGTCATCCCGCCCAATGCCAGTGCTTATGGTAAAACCTACGCCGAGTGGGGCGCGAAGTGGTGGGAGTGGGTGCTCGCCATCCCTTGGGGGGACAGCCCGCTCGCAGACGATGACGGCAGCAGTTGTGGCGTCGGGCAGTCGGGCCAGGTCTGGTTCCTGGCCGGCAGTTGGGTCGGCGCTGTCACACGTACTTGCACCGTACCGGCAGGCAAGGCCGTGTTCTTCCCCATCCTGAACGTCTTGTACTCCCCGATCGTCGGCGATCCCGATGACGAGGCAACTCTCATGGACTTGGCCACCGCGTACTTCACCGATGAGAACGCGGCGACCCTGGTCTGTGAAGTTGATGGCGTGCGTCTCCAGAACCTGGACCGGTATCTGGTGGGAGCCTTTCGGTTCGATTTGAGCATCCCTCCGGGAGGTCTCCTCGGAAACGATGAGGTGGTCACAGGTTACGGCGTGGTCAATGGTTTCTACATTATGCTAGCGCCGTTGTCGGTGGGCACCCACACGATTCATTTTTACGGACTGGCCGCCCAGCACCCCGATGTTGAACAGAACGTTACCTACGAACTGGACGTCAAGTGATTTTCGCTTCTTTTCCACCGGCCCGCGGACGCCGCCCGCCTCCTCACCCGATGCGGCGGCGCCGCGCGGCCCGATTCAACGGCCGGGCCGCCGGCGGCGATTCCCCCGAATCCTCCCGACGGGCTCCGCGGCCCTGCATGGCCCGGAAACGCTGCTCGGACGTGAATCATTCCGTCTTGGATGATTTGCCGTGAGTGCTGCCCGGGCACGTCGCCTGAGAAGATGGGCGCCCTACGTGGATCATGTTCGGGAAGCCCCAAGGAGCGGGTTACCGCGAAATGCTGAGCGTACGCCACCTGTGAGGAGGTTACCAACATGTCGGGTAGAAGCGATCGTTACCGCGGCACAGTGATCGTGTTGACCGCCCTGGCTGGAACGGCAACGCTGGTGAACGGCGTGCCGCAAGTGGCGGCCCAGTGCACGTTTGAGTGGAAGCCGGGCCTGCCGGGGCTGAATGGTGGCGTCTATGCCACGATGGTCTACGACGACGGCAGCGGGCCCGCGCTGTATGCAGGTGGAGTATTCACCACCGCCGGGGGCAACAACGCCAGCCGTATCGCCCAATGGAACGGAAGCAGTTGGTCCGCGCTGGGCAGCGGAATCAGCAGCAACGAGGTGGATGCCCTGACGGTGTACAACGGTGTACTGATCGCGGGGGGCGGTTTCACCGCCGCCGGGGGGAACAGCGCCAACTGTATTGCCCAATGGAACGGCAGCACTTGGTCCGCGCTCGGCGGCGGGATGAGTGGTGGAAGTCCCCCATATGTGGGCGCGCTGACGGTGTACAACGGCGGGCTGATCGCGGGGGGCTGGTTCACCACCGCCGAGGGCAGCAGCGTCAACCACGTCGCCCAATGGAACGGAAGCAGTTGGTCCGCGCTGGGCACCGGGATGAGCGGCGGTGTGTATTCCCTGACCGTCTACAACGGCGCGCTGATCGCGGGGGGCTATTTCACCACCGCCGGTGGTAGCACACGGAACCGCATCGCCCAATGGAACGGCAGCAGTTGGTCCGCGCTGGGCAGCGGGATGAGCAGCAGTGTATATGCCCTGACGGTATACAACGGCGAGCTGATCGCGGGGGGCGGTTTCACCACCGCCGGGGGGGGCAGCACCAACTACATCGCCCGATGGAACGGCAGCAGTTGGTCCGCGCTGGGCAGCGGGATGAACGGCTCTGTGCGTGCCCTGACCGTGTACAACGGCGAGCTGATCGCGGGGGGCGGTTTCACCACTGCCGGGGGCATCAGCGCCAACCGCATCGCCCGATGGAATGGCAGCAGTTGGTCCGCGCTGGGCAGCGGGATGAACGGCTCTGTATATGCCCTGACGGTGTACAACGGCGAGCTGATCGCGGGGGGCTTCTTCACAACCGCGGGCGGCAACGGCTCGGCCAACTGGGCCCGGTGGGGCCCGACCACCCCAGACCCGGACCAGGACGGCCTCGGCGACGCCTGCGACAACTGCCCGAACGTCGCGAATCCCACCCAGACAGATACCGACGCCGACGGCATCGGCGACGCCTGTGACCTGTGCCGGGATACGATCCCCGGCGCGCCGGTGGACGCCGCGGGCTGCCCGCCGTTCGTGCCCGGCGATTTCGACCGCGACGGCGACGTGGATCAGTCCGACTTCGGCCATTTTCAGGCTTGCGCGACCGGCCCGGGACTGGGCCCGCCCCCCGGCGGATGCCCAGACGCGGATCTTGACGGCGACGGCGACGTGGATCAGTCCGACTTCGGCCTGTTGCAACGCTGTCTCAGCGGAGCCAACGTGCCGGGCGACCCGGGCTGCGCCAACTGAAACGCTCCCCGCCGTCCCCCAGCCACGGCGGCCAGGCCTCGGAGAGAGGGACTGGACGCCGACTTCGGCCTCGGCCGCGGCGTCGACCAACCCGATTTCGGCGTCTTCCAGCGCTGCTACTGCGGCGCGGGCGTGGCCGGATAGTCGAACCCGTCGTACACGGCCGACCAGCCCCACCCGGGCCAGAACGCGAGCAGGAACACCGCGGCTGCCGCTGACCTGGTCATCCTCGCCCTCCCGGCGAAAAAAGTGGGACTCAGCCGTCCGGAGGTAAAGGGCTGCCCGAACGCGACTCCCATCCCCCCTCATTCTAACCGAAAGCCGGTCAGATGTCCCCGCTTTCCCGGTTCTTACCGCGTCGGAGAGAACAGGTATCCCCCCAGGGCAATCGCATCTAAACTCCCTGGCTGATGACCCGAAGCAGGTACCCCTCCTTCAGACAGGCCTGGAGGCGCTTTCCTTTGATACCCGCCTTGCAGGTCTTGTCC
>JACQVT010000891.1 GCA_016209665.1 Planctomycetota bacterium
CCAGCACGCGGACAACCCCGTGGACTGGTACCCGTGGGGACCGGAGGCCCTTGAGAAGGCCCGCCGGCAGGACAAGCCGATTTTTCTGAGTATCGGCTACTCGGCCTGCCACTGGTGTCACGTGATGGAGCGGGAGAGCTTCGAGAATCCCGAGATCGCGGACCTGCTGAACCGCGACTTCGTCTCGATCAAGGTCGACCGCGAGGAGCGGCCCGACCTCGACGACATCTACATGCAGGCGACGATGCTGTACAACCAGGGGCAGGGCGGCTGGCCGATGAGCGTGTTCCTGACCCCCGACGGCAAGCCGTTCTTCGCCGGGACGTACTTCCCGCCCGACTCGCGGTGGGGCCGGCCGGGATTCAAGGACGTGCTCATCCAGATCGCCCGTCTGTGGGGCGAGCAGCGCGAGCGTCTGGTAGAGTCCGGCGATGCTCTGACCGACGCCGTCCGCAAGTACACCGGCCCGGCGGCCCACGCCGAGGGAATCCCGCCCGCGACCGTCGCCGAGACGGCAAGCCAACTCGCGCGGGCGTTCGACGCCGTTCACGGCGGCCTGGCCAGCGGACCGAACAAGTTCCCGCCGTCGATGGCCATGACGTTGATGCTTCGTGAATACGATCGGATGCGCCGGGCGGGCCAGCCCTTGACACGCGACGCGACTCCGTCGCCCGTGGACGCCTTGCGTCCGTCGCATGTCAAGGGCCAGCCGAACGAGGCGCTCCGCGAGCGGGTCGAGCTGACGCTGGACAAGATGGCCGGCGGCGGGATCTACGACCATCTCGGCGGCGGCATCGCCCGCTACAGCACCGACCCGCAGTGGCTCGTGCCGCACTTCGAGAAGATGTTGTACGACCAGGCCCTCGTCAGTGCCGTCTACGTCGAGGCCTGCCAGGTAACGGGCCGCCAGCGGTATGCCGAGGTGGCCCGCGATATCTTCGACTACGTGCTGGCTGACTTGCCGTCCGTCGAGGGCGGGTTTTATTCGTCGCGCGATGCCGACAGCGAGGGCGTCGAGGGCAAATACTACGTCTGGTCCAAGGCCGAGATCATGAATATCCTCGGCGAACGGGCGGGCAAGCTGTCTTGCAGCTACTACGACGTGACCGACGAAGGCAACTGGGAGGGGCACAGCATCCTGAACGTGCCCCGCGAGGCGGAGATCGTCGCCCGGCTGAACGGCGTCGAGCCGGCGGAGCTGCACCGAGTGCTCGCCGAGGCCCGCGGCAAGCTGCTGGCGGCGCGGTCGCAGCGGGTGCCTCCGCACCTCGACGACAAGATACTGACGAGTTGGAACGGCTTGATGATCGCCTCGCTGGCGGCCGGCGGGCGGGCGCTCGGCGAACGCAAGTACGTGGAGGCGGCCGGGCGGGCGGCGGACTTTGTCCTCACCCACATGACGGCCAACGGCCGCCTGCTGCGGACCTATCGCCAGGGCAAAACACACACGCCGGGGTATCTCGACGATTACGCGTTCTTTGTCGAGGCCCTGTTGGAGCTGTACGCGGCGACGCTGGAGCCACGCTGGCTGCTGGAGGCCATCCGGCTCAACGATGACATGGTACGGCACTTCTGGGACGACGCCGGCGGAGCCTTCTTCTTCACCGCGGATGACGCCGAGCGGCTGGTCGTGCGGACCAAGGACACGCACGACGGGGCGATCCCCGCGGGCAATTCGGTCGCTTTAATGGACCTGGTGCGGCTGGCCGATCTGCTCGACCGCGAAGACCTCCGCGACAAGGCGGCGCGGACGATGATCGCCCTGGCCGGCAGCGTGCGGCAGGCCCCGTTGGGCTTCGACCGGCTGCTGCTGGCTGTCGATCGGTTCCACGCCTCGGCCACCGAGGTGGTGATCGTCGGTCCGGCCGCCTCGCCCGCCACGCGGGGATTGATCCGAACCGCGAACCAGGGGTATGATCCCCACCGAGTGGTTCTCCTGCTGGATCCGACTGCCGTCGGGGCCGCGGACCTGCGCGGGCGGGTGCCGTTGCTGGCGGGCAAGGAGCAAATCGACGGCCAGCCCGCCGCCTACGTGTGCCGCAACCGCACCTGCCGCCGGCCGGTGGTCACCGAGGACGACCTGCGGGGCGAACTGGCGTTGCGCTGAACCAGCAAGGCAGCGGTGCCAACCAGGAAAGGGCGGCCGTGCACGCGCAGGCAAGATCGACCAGTCTAAAGGTCGCTAACAGAACTTGTGGGACCGGCTTCCAGCCGGTCAATCGGACCGGCAAGATGCCGGTCCCACACTGGTTCGGGTTCCTAACAACGTTACTTGCGGACAAGCTGGTGTCGAGCATCGTCATCGCCGTGGCAATGGCGGCGGCCACGACCGCCTGGGCCCAGACGACGTCGCCCGGGACGGCGCCGGCGTCCGAGGAGCCGCGCTATGCTCGGGCGACGGCAGTGCCCGAGGAGATGATCCGTCACCGCCCGCGGCAGATCATCGCCTTGCCCAGTGAACCGGGCGAGGCGGGCGAGGATCCGCTGCAGTTGTCCAGCGGCGTGCTCGGCAAGCTGCCGCCGGACGTGCACCGGCTGCCCGAGGGCCACGTCGTCGCCGGCGTACAGGTCGGCATCGAACGGCAGGACGACTGGCTGGTGTGCTACCTGCCCCAAGAGCGGCTGGCCGATGCCTCGCTCAAGCAGGCCGAGGGATGGGCCGGCGACCTGGATGCGGGGCGGCTGCCACATGGGCTCGCCAAGGCCTGCCAGGACAAGGGCGTCACGCTCGCTCCAGAGGCGACGGTGGTCGCCGAGGAACCACACCGGCGGTGGCGGATCATCGATCCGCGGCGGGCGATCCTGGTCGAACTCGACCGTCAGGGCGCGGTGTTGCGGGCGTTGTTGCCCTTGCGGGTGCTGCCGAACAAGCGGCTGATGGTCCTCGAAGCCATCCTGAGCGCGGGTGACAAGAGAGATTTTGCCATCACCGGGCGGATCACCGAGTTCCAGGGGACAAACTACGTCCTGCTGGAGCACATCGCCGAGGTCGTGGCCATGAAGCCCATCGGCGGCGAGGCAAACACCGGCAGCGGTCAGAGGGGCACCAACGAGTCGTCCGGCGCTGCCGGCGCGGCGGCGTCGGGCCCCGCGGGCCGCGACCCGCGACCCGAGGACATCATTCGGCGTCTGCTGGACTCCAACCCACGCCGGGCCGTGGTGCTGCCGGGGACCATGCCCGCGGGGGTCGCCGCCAGCCCCGCCGGTCCGGTCGCCGAGGGCGACGCCCGGGCGGACCCGCAACTGTGGCCCGAGGAGACCATCCTGGTCGATCGGCCGGGCCGCGTGGTTCCCGGCGACAAGTGGTGGACGTTCTCGTTCGAGGACCGAAGCGCCAGTGCCGCCCGCAAACCGATCCGCCTGCTGCCCAACCGCATGCTCGAAAACGCGATCGCCAGCGGGGGTGACACCACGCTGGGCGTGGTTCTCATCGTGAGCGGCGAGGTGACCGAGTATCGAGGGGCCAACTACCTGCTGCTGCGCAAGGTGCTGGTGCAGCGGGACTGGGGGAACTTCAGATAATGCCACTGATGATGAGCGTTTCCGGCGTGCGGGGCGTCATCGGTGAGTCGATGACGCCGGTCCTGGCGGCCGAGTTGGGCTGCGCGTTCGGGACCTATCTGGCCGGGGGTAAGGTGGTGGTGGCTCGGGACACGCGGCCGAGCGGGCCGATGGTCCAGCGGGCGCTGGTGTCGGGGCTGCTCGCCACGGGCTGCGAGGTCGTCGAGCTGAACGTGGCCTCCACGCCGGCCGCGGCCCTCATGGTCCGCCGGCACGAGGCGGCGGGCGGCGTGGTCATCACCGCCAGCCACAACCCGGTCGGCTGGAACGGCATCAAGTTTCTGACCGACGAGGGGCTGGCCCCACCCCCCGAGCGGGCCCGCGAGATATTCTCCCTTTACGAGCAAAAGGCGTTCCGTCTGGTGGACGTGAACGCGATGCAGCGGCCGGTGGCCGACAAGACGGCCGACCAGGCTCACGTGGAAGCGGTGCTGGGAATCGTGTACGCCGATCAGATCAGCGAGAAGCGCTATCACGTCGTGCTGGACAGCATCAACGGGGCGGGCGGGACCGAGGGCAGGATGCTGCTGGAGAAGCTCGGCTGCCAGGTGGTGCACGTGAACGCCGAGCCGAACGGGCGGTTCGCCCACGTCCCCGAGCCGACGGCGGAAAACCTGAGCGGCCTGAGCGACGTGGTGCGGACGAACAAGGCCCACGTCGGGTTCGCTCAGGACCCCGACGCCGACCGGCTGGCGATTGTGGACGAGACCGGCCGGTACATCGGCGAGGAGTACACGCTCGCCCTGTGCGTCAAGTACATGTTCAAGGCCCATCCGGGTCCCGTCGCGGCAAACCTGTCAACGTCGCGGATGGTCGACGACCTGGCCGCCAGGGCCGGCAAGACCTGCCGCGTGGTGCGGTCAGCGGTGGGCGAGGCGAATGTCGTGGCGGCCATGAGGGCGAACGGCTGTCGGTTCGGGGGCGAGGGCAACGGCGGCGTGATCGATCCGCGGGTGGGGCCCGTCCGCGACAGCCTGGTGGGGATGGCCCTGACGCTCCAACTGATGGCCATCACCGGCAAGACGATCAGCCAGTTCGTCGAGGCGATCCCGCGATACGTGATGATC
>JACQVT010000892.1 GCA_016209665.1 Planctomycetota bacterium
ATCGCGGGCACGCCCGTCGTGGCCGTCAGCGCCGAGGGCTGGATCAGCCGGTTTCGCCAGGAAACGCGGTTCGAGTTCGCCGACGGCCGGCTCAGGAACGCCCGGGCATTCACCCGTGAACTCCGCGGCGAGATGGAGATCACCTGGGCGGCGGCGCGACAGGCCGACGATTTCATCAGCACGGAGTTCACGGTGCTGGAGATACCGGTATCCATCCCGATCCTGGTTTCGGCCGGCCCCGTCCCGATGACCGTCTGGCTGAAAGCCAGCGCACGAGTCTCGCCCCAGCTTCGGTTCAACAACATGTCCAGCCGCGGCAGCCTCAAGGTCGTCTACGGCAGCAACCATGGCTTGAGGATCGAGGATGAAACGTTCAGCCCGCTGGACGGCACGCGCTCGGCCAATTTCAGCGTCACCGGCGAAACCGTGTCGGCCGGTCCCGTGACCGTCGGATTCGGCGCGGGCTTCGAGTTCCCCCGCGTGGAACTCACCGTCCTCGGCGTCGCCACCGCGTTTGTCAGCATGCACACCGGCGTCGCCGGTTTCTATGAGCCCGGACTCCTCTCCGGCGCTCAACCCTGCCAGTGGGCCGAAATGACGATCCAGGCCATCACCGGCTACGACATGTCCATCCTCGGCGTGACCTTCCTGTCCGATTCGCACGAACTCTGGCGCCAGGAGACCAAGCATTACGCCGGCGGCGAGCCCTGTGACTGAACCATCCGCCCGCGGGCCGCGAGAAACGGCGGGGCAGTTCGCACTTTACACATTTCCCGGAGACCGCATAATAACGTCGTTAGGGGCTGCGGTCCCGATGACTCGGGACAGCCAGCCCAAGAGGCGGAAGGCGATGACGCCGAGCCGGGTTTGTTTCGTCATCGGCGATTCGGCCCCCTACGGCGTGTATGTCCCCGTCTTCGACTGGCTCGGCCGGCTCGCCGTTGCCGCAGGATTCAAGGCCTTCCGCTTCGAGCGTACTCGAGACCGCAACGTCAAGTGGAAAAACCGCAAGCACCGCGTACCCCTGTGCGAAGGCCGCCTGTGGGTCGAGGGCTGAGGAACAACCGTGGCCCAATCACCCTCCCACCGCTTCGGACAGATCATCGGGGAAACCCTGCGATACAGCAACGGCGACGAGATCCGCGGACAATTCAAGGACAAGTCTGCGGCGATCAGCTTCCTGCGAAACGCCAACTGAATCTGCCAGTGTCACTCGCTGCCTTCAACCCGATGCTCGAACGGCTCCAGCGGGCAGCCCTCGCACTTCGGTCGCGGGCGGCAGTGCTGCTTGCCCACCTGGACGAGCAGGGCGTGGTATTCGTTGAAGTAGGGCACATCGGCGGGCAGGTTGGACTCGAAGGCGTCCTTGATCTCGTCGTAGTCGGCGGAATCGTCGATCAGGCCGTGGCGGTGCAGGATGCGGGCGGTGTAGGCGTCGACCACGAACGTCGGTAGGCCGCCGGCATACAGCAGGATGGCGTCGGCGGTCTCGCGGCCGATGCCGGAAATGGTCAGCAGTTCCTCGCGCAGCGCGGGCAGCGACGTGGCGAACATGCGCTCGAGGTCGCCGTCGTAGCGGTCCCACAGCCACGCGATGAACGACTTGAGCCGCCGGGCCTTCACCTGGTACGTGCCGGCCGGGCGGATCAGCTCGGCAAGCTGCTCGATCGGCACGTCCCGCAGCCGCGACCAATCGAGCATCTTCGACCGCCGGAGGTTGTCGATCGCCCGCTCGACGTTGCGCCAGGCGGTGTTCTGCGTCAGGACCGCCCCGATGATCACCTCGGTGGGCGTTCGGGCGGGCCACCAGTGCTGCGGACCGTAGGCGTCGTGCATCGCATCGAAGAAGGCCCGCAACTGCCGGGCGGTTCGGGTACTCATGGTGCTCTTTGGTCGCGGCTCCCGTCCGCCGGCGGGGCCGACGGCCGGCCCTCCTTCGGCTTGTCCGGGCCCGGATCGGGGAACAGGTCGCCGCAGTCCTCCAGGTAACCGCAGTTCGGGCAGATGCGCTTGCAGTGCACGCCGTACATTTCAGTGCCGCATATAGGACACGTCGGCATCGCCGCCGGCTCGGGTTGTTTCGTATCGCTCACGGCCCGTGTTCCCGACCCCTGAATCCCGACTCCCGCGTTCGCCGAATGCGCGGGGATGAACCCCGCGGCTCGTTACGAACTCCTTCCCCGACGCGACGCCGGTTTCTGCTTGCCGCGTCTCCGTGTCCCCGCGTCCCCGCGTCTTTTCTTCGCCTCCCCGGACCCCCAGCCCCGAGTCCCGAGTCCCGGGCCCCGCGCCCCATTACCGCATCGTCGGGTCCTTGCTGTGCTTCCGCCAGCGGTCGAGCCGCGACCGCATCTC
>JACQVT010000893.1 GCA_016209665.1 Planctomycetota bacterium
GCCGCCTTGGCCACGCCCATCACGTTGTAGCCGGGCACGACCTTCTCGGAGCCGTAGTAGCTCAGGGCCAGGATCGAGCCGCCGTTGGGCATGACCTGCCGGGCATGCTGAGCCATGGCGATCAGCGTGAAGGCCGAGATGTCCAGGGCCTGAGAGAATACGGACCGGGGCGTGTCGGTGAACCGGCCGATCTTGAGGTATTCCTTGTCGGCGAAGGCCACGGAGTGCACGACGAACGAGATCGCGTCGAAATGTTGCCGGGCCGCATCGAACACCGCCGCGAGGTCCTCATCCTTCCCCACGTCGCAGGGGTAGAGCCAAGGCTCCTCGACGCCGCCCCGCTCGATCGTCTGCCGCACCCGACGTTCCATCTTCTCGCCCGGCAGATAGGAGAAGCCGCAGGTGGCCCCCTCGGCGATCAGGCTCCGTGCGATGTGCCAGGCAATACTCCGCTCGTTGGCGACTCCAAAGATCAGTCCCTTGCGTCCGTCCAGCAGACCCATTCGCTCAGATCCTCGATCAAAGCCCAGGCGAGCCGACCCGGCCGCGGAGGACCGTCCCGCCTTCGGTGACGATGACCCCACGCCGTGGACGGTAAGGCCGGCGGCGACCCTCACATTCTAAGCCCCGTGGGTGGACCGGCCCACCGGTCGTGGGGGCAGCGTATGGCGGCCCGGTTTTTTGTGCAAGTTCGCGTATACAAATTGCCTTTCGTCGTCTCATCTGTGTACGGCGGCCGTCGTAGCGGTCAGCGGGCAGTTCGGCTGGCGACGTCGGCGTGGTCGATCAGCAGCGGAGCGAGGACTTCCCGCGCCCACGGACGGGCGAGGTAGCCGATGTGATCCCCACCGTGGCCAAGTCGTCGCCAGGCGGGCGTCCACGCGATCTGTTGGAGCCCTGCACATTTCAACAATTGGTCGTTGCCGTCCCGGAAGCCTATGTAACCGGCTGAGGCGGTCTTCTGCCGGTCCATCGTGCCGAACAGCTCCGTCCCCAGACCGCCGATCATGCCGGCCAGGTAGACGCCTCCGCTGCCCACGCCAGGAAGCAGAAGTATGTAGCCCCGGCCCAATTGCTCGGCCGTCGGCGGTTGCAGCTCGGAACAGTTCGCCAACAACAGACAGCCCGCCAGCAGAGCCAAGTCCCTTCGATCCCCTTTCCGAACACGCAGCCACATGCGGCGATCCCCTTGCGTCGACCTGCGATAGACGGATGGTTGTAGCGGCTTGGGCGCCCCGCGTCCACTTTCCGCATCGCCGGTCGGATCCGCTATAATGGACTGGCGTTGTCTGGTTCAGAGGTGTGTCATGCCCATCTATGAATACCGAGCCAAGGATCCGCAGGGAGCATCGTGCCACCGCTGCCGCGAGGGGTTCGACTACCGTCAATCCATGCGCGACGAGCCGCTCAAGACCTGCCCGGAATGCGGCCACCCGGTCGAGCGGCTGATCTCGGTGCCCAGCGTGTCGACGAGGCAATCGGTCAAGTCCATGTTGAGCGACAAGAACCTCAAGGCCAAGGGGTTCACCAAGCTGGTCAACGAGGGTGGGGGCAAATTCCGCAAGACGACGTGAGACTCTCGCGTAACGTTCGGACCGGTCTGGTCTCTCAACACATGGTGCGGGACCGCGCGGGCCGGCCCTCCGCCGTCCCGCCCGGGCCTGCCAGCGAGCCAAGGGGATGCAACCCATGCCGCCGTCGCGACTTACGTTTCTCATCGGACTGTACCTGGCGATGTCTGCCGCGAACCCGGCGGCCGCCAACGATCCTCCCATCGCCCATGCCGGACCGGACCGGTACATGGGGGCGACGGCGATCGTGCTCGACGGGACCCGGTCCTACGACCCGGACCCCGGCGACCCAGCGGTCTACCAATGGACCCAGCTTTCCGGCCCCACGGTCTCCATCGCCGGGGCCGACACCGCAACGCCCACGGTGCAAGCCGCTCAGACCTCGGACATCCAGACCGTGGTGCTCCAGTTGACGGTGCACGATGGCGAGCCGGCCTACAGCTCGCCCGACACGGTGACCGTCAGGATCGTGCCCACGATCCCGACCTCGATTTCGATGCGTCTGGAGAACCCGCCTTTCGATCCGGGAAAACCGACGTTCGTGTTCTTCGGCGGCGGTGACTGCCGGTCGGGCGGCGGCGGATGGTACGGCGGTTCCAGGTGGGAGGAGAAGGCAAACATCATCTCGTGGTCTTATGGGCCTCCCTATCAGAGCTGCGGCGACATGCTGATCGTCTATCTGAACAGCGTCGCCCCCGAATACGACCAGCCGATCGCGACCGCCGGCTTCAGCACCGGCGGCATGCCGGCCATCGACGCGGCCAACCGGATCAACACCAACTACAACGACCCGCGGTACGCCGTGAACCAGGTGGTGTTTGTGGACAGTGCCTGCCGGAACTATACGGCCTCGGTTCAGCGGTTCGTCGAACACCCGGTCGGGGATGAGCCGGCCTGGGTGGAGAACTTCTACGTGCAGGGTGGATTGGGCAAGTTTGTGGCCCGGACGGTGAACATCCACATGTCCGGCAACCACGGCACGGCGGTCTCCTACTACGAGAACTCGATTGACCCCGCCATGTTTCCCGGGCCGGTGTACAACCACGGCCTGGTCGCCTGCGCGGCGTTCACGTCGGCATTCGCGGAGGGGAGGAACTACCGAATTATTGGTCTGTCCGGTTCACCCTACCACTTCGACTGGGTGGGAACCGTGAACGAGGGACACATGGCATACTATGATCGGATCACCTCTCCCGGCGCGCTGCCCGCCCCGATCGAACTGACGGGGCCGAGCGATGCAGCCGTGGTCGATCCCGGCGGCGCGACGATGAGTTGTGGGGCGAGCGAGAACGCGACCGCCTACGACGTACTCTGGGGGCCAAACACCCGCAACCTGCGGGTCGTCTACACATCCAGTCTTCCCCCGACGGTGTACACGGGCCCGTTGCCTCCCGGCGGCACGTTCTACTGGACCATCCAGGCCCGGGATACCTTCGGAAGCACCTATCGCCCCACTCCGCGCTCGCTGATCAGTCCGCCGGGGCTGCCGGGCGACTTCAACCACGACGGGCAACTGGACGGCGCCGACTGCGGGATCATTCAGTCCGCGTTCCGTACAAGTTGGGGCCAGGCGGGATTCGTTCTCGCCGCCGATTTCGACGGCGACAGCGCGATCACCTGCGCCGATTATCATACCTGGCTGGAGCAATATCGAACGATCCGCCAGGACCCCCTGTTGCCCGATCCGTGCGGCGTGGAGAACGGCCCTGACGGCGACACCGACGGCCAGGGCGATGCTTGTGACAATTGCCCCACCTCCCCCAACGCCGGCCAGGAGGACGGGGACAAGGACGGCGTCGGAGATGCCTGCGACAACTGCCCCGCGAGGTTCAATCCCAGCCAGGCCGACAGCGACGCCGACGGACTCAGCGACGCCTGCGACAACTGTCCTAACCTGGCGAACTCCAATCAGGCCGACGTGGACGGGGATGGTGTCGGTGACCTCTGCGATAACTGCCCCCAGATCGCCAACCCCCTCCAGGC
>JACQVT010000894.1 GCA_016209665.1 Planctomycetota bacterium
ACAGCCGCCAAACAGGGCCGGAACGATCGCCAGGAGAATCCGAACGCGGACCGGTATCAGTCGTTTCGATCCAGTCATGGAACGACCCTCCCAACTAGAAGTGCCCATCGGCAGCGCGGGCTGCACCCTTTGCAGCGTCGCAAACTCGTCGTCGTGCCAGTCCGCAGCCCGGGCGTCGTCATCCTTTACCGGCAGGGGCCGGTGTGTCAGAGTGATATGCCAATAGAGCGACCATCTGCGATCGCTATGTGTTAATCTTGCGAGCAGGCTAATAGCGGCAGCTTACAGCGTCAAGCTTGTTCGCAATGGCCGGGGGTCACCCCAGTCATAGGCCGTACTCGGCGGGGAGGAACTTGGCGGCCTCGGGGGTTTCGCGCATTTCGTTGATGAAGGTGTCCTCGTTGTCGGGAAGGGTTTCGGCCTGCTCGCGAAGGAGGTCGAGCCAGCGGACCTCGCGGGGGAGGATCTTCACCTGGCCGGCGTCGTGGGCCCGTTTGAGTTCCGCCACCGTCGCCAGAACGGCGCGGCGTGTCCGCAGGTAGGACGTCGGCTCCTGCATGATTCGGCCGGCGAGATCGAGGACCACGTCGGGCCGCAACACCCAGGCCTGGGGATCGCGGGGAGCGTCGGACGCGACCAGCCAGTCGCGCATCTGCCTGGCGCCGTCGGGCGAGGCGGCAGCCTGGTTGAGCAGGCGGGCGTCGTAGGCGAGCTGTTCGAGCGAGACAGTGGGCGCATTCGCGCTGAGCAGGCGGACGTTCTGCACGGACTCGTTCGACCAGCAGTCGCAGACGGCCTGAGCGATGTTGCCGACGGGGCTCAGGTGGGCGCAGGCGGCGGTGCGGCCCTCCATCGAGATGGGCACGCCGGCAATGGCCTTCATGTAGGGGCCCTCATAGGCGCAGTCCTTGCTGGGGCCGACGGCGCCCATCTCGTAGGCGACGAGGCTGCGCGGCACGCTGGCGATGCGGACGACGGCGGCGAACACGCGGGGGATCATCTTCTGTTCGGCCAGGACCATGGCCGTGTTGGCAAAGCCGCAGGCAGTGTCGCCCGAGGGGACGATCCTGCCGCGCCGGCAGGCCTCGACGATGTGTTGCCACAGGAAGGCCATGTCGCGAGAGCCGAGCACGCCGAGGGCGAAGACGACGGTGCGGATGTCGGCGTTCATCAGGGCCTCGTCGCAGACTTCCTTGCCGCCGGTGGACTCGATGGCGAGCAGGTCGGCGCCGGCGTCGGCCGCCCGGTCGAACAGCTCGATCATGCCGTCGAAGTATTGGCCGCGGCGCATGAGCGGCGGGCGGACGTGGTCGCGGGTGTCGTTGGGCGTCAGCCGCAGGGCGGTCTCGATGCCGTGTTTGGCGTGGTGGTCGCGAAGCGCGTCAGCGAGGATGCGGGTGATCTCCGCCCCCCAGGCGGGCCGGACGGTCATCGGCGGCAGCGTCTCGAACTCCACGAGCAGGGCCGGCACCTCGAGTTCGACGGCCCGGCGGCAGGCCTCGCCGATCATTTGGGTGTACTGGCGGCGGATTTCGGGCCAGGTGCTCTCGTTGATGTCGATGGGCGGCAGCGTGAAGTTGAGTTCGGGCACAACCTCCCCGGCGCCGATCTTTACGCCAGTGCCGCAGGTGACGGGCCGGGGGGCGCGGCCGTAGGCAAAATCCTTCATGGATGAAATCGCGAGGCGCGGTTGCGCCTTGCCGGTTGCAGCAGTCATCGAGAACCTCCGCGATTCAAGAGCGGGTTGGTTGGCGGCGGTCGGTCGATCCGGGTGGACCACGTCGGGCTGCCGCCGCGGCGGGCGGGCAATGCAAGAACGGCAACAAGTTGCCTTGGTCCTGGAAAACGCCCGCCTCATCTGCCACGGACCCGCCGGACTCAGCCGACGCCGACCAGCTTGCGGGCCAGGCCCACCGCGCCGTTGGCGTTCTCGCCGTAGCCGTCGGCTCCGATCTCGTCGGCGTAGCCCTGGGTCACGGGGGCGCCGCCGATGATGATGCGCACGCGGCTCCGCAGGCCGGCCGCGGTGAGCTGCTCGATGGTGGTCTTCATCGAGGGCATGGTCGTGGTCAGCAGGGCCGACAGGGCGATGATCTCCGGCGAGTGCTCCTGGACGGCGGCCATGAACTTCTCGGGCGAGACGTCGACGCCCAGGTCGACGACCTCGAAGCCCGCTCCCTCGAGCATCGAGGCGACCAGGTTCTTGCCGATGTCGTGCAAGTCGCCCTTGACCGTGCCGACGACGACCTTGCCGATGGGCTTGGCCCCCTTGGCGGCCAGCAGCGGCTTGAGCACCTCGAGGGCGCTCTTCATGGCCCGGGCGGTGACCAGCAGCTCGGGCACGAAGATTTCGTCGGCCTCGAAGCGCCGGCCCACCTCGTCCATGGCCGGGATCATGTACTTTTTCACCAGTTCCTGGGGGTCGACCTGGTCGGCGAGGTCCTCGTGGGTGACGCCCACCGCGCCCTTGGCGTCGCCCTTGAGAATGGC
>JACQVT010000897.1 GCA_016209665.1 Planctomycetota bacterium
GCGACTTCGTCGCCCTTGGACGCCTCGCGTCCGTCGCGTATCAAGGGCTGATCGACCGTGGCCGCGCCGACGTCCGCCACGGATCCCGCCTTCGGCGGAGTCGTGGTCGGCTCCCGCAGGCGCGGCATAACGCCTTCCGGGTCCTGGCTCGTCGCAAAACCCGTCACGACAAGGATTCTCCACGTTCAACCCATCAGGCCCGAGTCGGAATTCGTGCCACCAGGCGCAGCGACGCGGTCAGCTCTTCCAACTGCAACCACGGCCGCAGGTGGGCGATGGCACGGTAGGATCCCGGCCCCACTTCCTGGACCTCGATCTTCGCCGCCGCCAGGGGCAGCATCCGCTTCTGCTCCGCCGTCGGCTTGGCGTCGGCGCAGACGTACTGGGCGATCCACCGCTCCAGGAAGCTCTGGCAGTCGCTCACTTCCATGAACGAGCCGATCTTGTCGCGGGCGATCACCTTCAGGTAATGAGCGAACCGCGAGACCGCCATCAGGTAGGGCAGGCGGGCGGAGATCGCCGCATTGTCGGTGGCGTCCTTGCGATCGTACTTCTTGGGCTTCTGCGTCGTCTGGGCCCCGAAGAAGACCGCGTAGTCGGTGTTCTTGTAGTGGCACAGCGACAGGAAGCCCAGGTCGCTCAACTCCTTCTCGCGGCGATCGGTGATGCCAAGCTCGGTCGGGCACTTGAGGTCCGTGTCGCCCTCGTCGGTGACGAACGTGTGGGCGGGCAGACCCTCGACCTTGCCGCCGTTCTCCAGCCCGCGGATGGCCACGCAGAAGCCGTCCTTGGCGAAGGCCTCGGTCAGCCGGGCCCCGAGGACGTAGGAAGCGTTCATCCAGCAGTAGTGATCGTGCGCCACGGGCTTGCCGCGGCCGGCCCTGTCGAGTTCGACCTCCTCGAAGGCGAACTCCTCGATCGGCTTGGTGTTGGCTCCGTAGGGCAGCCGGGCCAGGACGCGCGGCATGGTCAGGGCCACGAACCGGGAGTCCTCCGAATCGCGGTACGACCGCCACGCGACGTACTCCGTGGCCATGAACGTCTTGGCCAGGTCCCGCGGCTTGGACAGCTCGGTGAAGCTGTCCAGCCCGAGCAGCTTGGGCGAGGTCCCGGAAATGAACGGGCAGAACGCCGCCGCCGCTACACCCGAGACCTTGCCCAGCAGGGCGATGTCCTCGGGATGGTTCTCGAAGTAGTAGTCGCCGATGAGGGCCCCGTACGGTTCGCCGCCCGGCATCCCGAACTCGTACTCGTACAGCTTCTTGAACAGCTCGCTCTGGTCGAACTCGGCCGCCTTGTCCAGGTCTTTGAACAGCTCTTTCTTGCTGATGTTCAGCATCTTGATCTTGAGCTGGGTCCCCGTCTCGCTGTTCATGACCAGGTAGTGCAACCCGCGCCAGGTCCCCTCCGTCTGCTGGAACTTGGGATGGTGCATGATCGCGGCGAGCTGCGTGGACAGCTTGGCGTCACAGGCCTCGATCGCCGCCCGGATGGTGCGGATCGTGCTCTTGTCGTAGGTGACCGCCCCTTGCAGGACTTCCCGCATCAGGGTGTCCACCAGCCCCTCGATCCGCTGCTTGTCCTGCTTGGACACCACCTCGACCACCCGAGTGGTGGTCTCGCTGATGGCGGAATCCAGAACGGACGCCTCGACCGTGGTGGCTTGTTTCGCCTCGGCTTGTGCTTGTGGTTCCGTGCTCATCGGTTACGCTCCTGTCTCCGGTCCACCGGTGGAATCTGACTTGTCGGCCGCCTGCCCGCCCAACGGCTTGGTGCTGGCCAGGATTTCGTCCAGGCGGTCCTCCAGCTTGGCGTTCTTGTCCACCGCCACCATGAGGTCTTGCAGCTTGTCGCGGGTCTCCTTGAGCTTGCGGAGCGGCTCGACCTGCTGGACCACGTTGGCGGGATCGAAGTCCTCCATGCGGTTGAAGCGGAGTTGGACGGCCAGCTCGCTCCCGTCGCCGGCCAGGGTGTTGTCCACCCGGAAGTTGGCACCGGGGGTCATGCGGGCCATCACCTCGTTGAAGTTGTCCCGGTCGATCATCACGAACTTGCGGTCCTTGAGGGCCTGCAGCGGCTGCGTGGGGTCGCCCGAGAAATCGCCCATGACGCCGACGACAAACGGCAGCTCCCGCTTGACCTCGGCTCCATCGATCTCCACATCGTAGGTGATGTGGACGCGGGGCTTGCGCACCCGGCTCAGTTTGTGTTGGTAGCTCTCCGGCATGGTAGGACACCTCCAAATCCAGGATCAGACATCGTATTCGTTGGCTACGGCCCTCGGCAATCGCGATTCGCACGTCATGCGTACGCGTCAACTCTGCTCCGGGGCAGGCGGTGGCTGCTGCGACTCCACCAGCTTGCTCAGCAACTCATGCGTCGAGGCCTCCATCAGCAGCGTATGCAACGGCATCTTGCCCCATCGGACGGCCAGGTCCAGCAGGTACGGCACGGGGGAGTGCGGCTCGGTCTGCCGGAAGAAGCTGGCCACGTCCAGAATTCGTCGGAAGGCCTCCTCGCGGCCCCCGAGCGCGCCCGGGGCGACGCTCATCGCCCGTCGATCGCCGGCCGACCCCGCACCGTCGCCACTCGGACCCGCGGTTTCGGCTTCGCCCGCGGTGCCCGCGGCGCGGAGGTACGGGTACATCTGCTCCAGCACCTCGCGGGCGTCGCGCAGGGCGTTGCGGAGGTTCGACGACGGCGGATAGCCCGGCTCCTCGGCGCTGCACTTGTCCTCCAGCAAGGCCCACAGCTTCTCGAACTCCTCCGCGCAACCGTCGAGATCGGCGACCAGATTCTCCGCGAAGTCTCGCGGCGTCTCGGTGGTCGCGGCCCCAACGACGCGCATGGTCACGGCACCAAGCTGCGACTCCATCCGGGCCCGGACGTCGGGATCGGCGACGGCCTCCATCTCCTTGGCCCGCCGGTACTGCACGAGGTTCAATGGCCCGTTCGAGCCCGCCGCGGTTACCGGAATCCGGGCGATGAGACCGATCAGCGGACCGTCACGGTCCTCGCCGTTCAGACCCACCAGCGGGGCCACCCGGTCGCGCACGCCCTCGGCCGCCGAGGGGTGCAGGCCGTCCCAGGACTGCTCCGACAACTCGCGGGCCAGGCGAAAGCCGTCCCGCAGACCCGCGTAGCCGTGCACGCGGACCAGGGCCTCAACGAGCCAGGCAACCACCTTCAGATGCAGGCACCCGCCCGACAGCGCCTTACCCGCCAGATCCTGCACCTTCTTCCACTCGCCAAGCGTCTTGCTGTCGACATCGCCGGTGGCGTCGTTTGCAGTGGCACTTTCCCGCTCGGCGCGAACGGCTGCCTCGCGGGCATTATAGACCGTCCAGTACGGAGAATCCGGCGTGGAATCCGCGCTGGGATCCGCACCGGCGGCGGCGCCCTCCGCGAGCGGCCTGACGAGCGTCGCGAAATCCAGAACTTCCGCGGTTGCCATGAACGGGCCCACCAACAAGAACGTGTCGGCACGAACGGTGAATTCGCCTTCTAACTATACGGATTCCCCAGGGGGAACGCAAGCGTCGGCTTACCGGCCCTTTACGACAAATTCGCACCTCGGCCGACCTCGCTCCTGCGGGAACGACCGCCCGGCCAGGCCCGCTGTCGGCACGATCAAGCCGCTCCCACGCCTTGCAGGCGCAGGGCGCGGGCGAGTTCCTGGAGGGCCCGGGCGTGCAGGCGGCTGGCCCAGGACTTGCTCAGGCCCAGGCGGTGGCCGGCCTCCTGGAGCGTCTGGCCCTCGAAATAGGTGGCCCGGATCAGGGCTCCGGCCTTGGCGGGCAGGCCGTCGATCAGCCGGTGGAGCTTCTCGCTGATCTCGTGGCGGATCGCGACCTCGGGCACCTCGGGCTGCGCGTTCGGCAGTCGAATCCCGGCCGCCTCTTCGTCCGGGTCACGCTGGGTCGACAGGTAGACCACCGCCAGAGCCCGCGTCACGTTGCGGAAGGTCCGCATCTGGGACTCGGGGTCCGGCGGCTGCGGCGGGTCACCTCCTTCCGCTTCCACCTGGAGGGTCGCGTCGGACAGTTGCTCGCAGCGGACGCGGTGGTACTGCGCGCGGCTCAGCCAGGTCATCTTCGACAGACCGTCGTAGATCGCTCCGCGGATGCGGTAGTAGGCGAACGTCGAGAACTGGCTGCCCCGGCCGGGGTCGAAGTCACGGGCGGCCTCGGCCAGACCGACCTGGCCGTAGGCGATCAGGTCCTCCAGCGTGATGCTGGCGTGCACCGACAGCTTGCGGTGGATGTTGACCGCCAGCGACCGGACCAGGCTCTGGTGCCGCTCGATCAGTTGTTGGGCTTGGTCACGCCCGCTCGCCATGGCTTGTCCTCGACACTTCGGCCCAGAACCGTTCCAGCCGGGGTCGCATCACGGGATCGTCGAACAGCGTCTCGGCCACGCGGGCGGTCAAGTCGGGCCAGAACGCGGCCGATCGCAGCCGGTCGGCGAACTGCGTCCTGAGCACCGCCTCCACCAGCCCGGTCAGCACCGGCTGCAGGGCGAACGGCTGGCCGGCGTGGCGCCGGGCCACTTCCTCGATCGCCTCGCGCTCCGGCTCGTCGAGCGGCTCGTCGACCGCACACATGGCCACCGTCTCGCGCAGAACGCTCTCCAGCAGCGCCGGGTCGTCGGCGGGCTCCTCCCGCGACTGCCCCTCGGCAAACCCCGGTCTTTGCTCCTGGTACTCCTGCATGGCTTGTACTTCTCACGGGGCGGAAAGCCCCGGTCTCACCACAGGACCGCGGCAACTTGCCCAGTCGAGTCGCCGTGGCGACTTGTTGCCCCATCAGGACCGGGCCCATTCCCAGAGCGAAACGTCCAGGTTCAACGGAGTCGGCCCGGTTTCGCCGGACGGCGGTGGGGCCGGGTCGTCCGGGCCCTCCGCCGGCGCCTCGTACGGGATCGTCCGCAGATAAGCGTAGTCCAGGGCGCTCGTGGTCAACAACATGAGGTCCACGTCCTTCAACTCGCGGAAACAAACGGTGACGCCCGGCGAGGACCACGGGGCGCACTCATCCTCCTCGTCGTCCGTCGACAGCAGGACCGCCGCGGGCCGGCTTCCCGCCGGCATTGCCGCCGTGAGCCATTCGATCCAACTGACCGCCTGGCCCGGCAGCGGCCATTGACGCGAGAGCGGACAACGGATCGCCAACTGCGTCTGGGCCGAGTTCTGGGCGCTCCACTGTCTCACGCGGCCCGGCAACGACGCGAGCCAACGGCGGATCGCGCCCTCATCCGACCCCGGCCCGACCGCGGCCGCGAAGTCGCGGAGCGGGATCGTCGCCGCCTGCCGGCTGAGCGTCGAGGAACTCTCGCCGGGCATTTCCAGCGTCAGCATGTTATGGCCCTCGTGGCACAGGCTGTCGAGCAGGCTCTCGTGCTTCATGTCGGCCAGCGACCGGCGCGACAGTTCGATGCGGCCCCAGAGCGACAGCATCGCCCCGAGCCTCGCCGGCCAATCCGGGGTCGTCGAGACGTCGACGCCCGTGGCGTAGCAGGCGAAGGGGAACGCCCGGGGCGTCGTGCCGCCATCTCTAGACTGCCACAGGACGGCAGCGACCTGCCCGCCGGGACCGCCCCACGAGCACCACAGGCGATGGGCGATGACGCTCGGCGGGCGCTCGAGGTCGCGGATGGCCTCCCAGCCCTCATGGATCCAGGCGACGAACCGGCCCGCGGCCCCGGCGGTCGGCTTGGGCCCCGGCCACCAGCAATAGTCGCCGATGACCGGCAACTTGCCGCAGACCCGAAACGTCAGCGGCACCGGTTCCGGCTTCGACGAGCCGAAGAAGGGCCATTTTCTGCCGAGCAGGTTCATCTGGCCGCAGTGTCCTCCCTCTTCGGCGCCGGCGGCTGGGCCTCGAACCAGCCGATGGGGCTGGGCAGCTCGATGGTGCGATTGTCGGGCGCCGTCAGCGCGAACCGCAGCGTCAGTTTGTTCTCGGTGGCGTTCGGCTCACGGTACTGGACCGCGTAATCCTTGGAAGTGACCGTGCCCGAGGCCTGGCCGAACTTGCCGTAGCGGCTGAGGTATAGCAACAACGCCAGGGGATTGCCCGGCCCCACCACCAGAAACTTGTCCTTCACGTCTCGATCCGGCCGGGGGACCGCCCGGACCTCGAGCTTCTCCGGCGGTGGCTGGTCGAAACGCAGATAGGCCTCCACCAGTTCCTGCTCCTTGGGGCGCAACTCGACCACCGCGGCCTTGGGCGGATTCTCCTTGTCGGGGAATAGACCGGTGAACCGCAGCACGGCGTAGTCGTTCTCGATGCCCGCGCTCGCCACGCGGTCGTAGCGGATGGTCACCTTCAGGTATTCCCACAACTCGGGGCTGGTGCCGACCGGCGGGGGCTTCTCGTCCGGGCGGCCCGTCGGCGGGGCGACCTGCTTGAACAGGGCGTTTCGCCAGGCCGCGCAGACACCGGTCAGCCCCGCCCGGGCCCGCAAATCGGGGAAGCCCTTGTACTTGTCATCCAGCCGGCCGACGCGGTCGAGCAACCGCACCAGTTGCAGCGGCTCCATCAATCCCGGCAGGTCATCCACGCCGGCGGCCAGTTCGAGCAGCACGTCGCCTTCCGGCTTCCAGTAGATGACCGGCTCGTAGCTGAGGGGCGGGCACTTGAACGGGTACAGATCGCGGTTCGCCTTGATGCTCGCGTCGTTCAGGATGGCCGCCAGTTCCCGGTCCACCTGGTCGCTGATCACCTCGCGGGCGTTGTGCGTGATCCCGATCAGCCGCTCGACGTAGTTCGGCTCCTTGAAGCCCGATGTGGACTCAGGTTCGGCGAACTGGAAGTCGCGGGCCAGCGCCTCGAACGCCAGGATGCCCTCGTCGAGCGTGCCCTGCCCCAGTTCCTTCGGCGGCCAGGTCGGTGTGCTGCCGACCCTTGTGACCCCCGGAGCCGGTGCCGCGTCCAAGCTCGCGGCGAATCGCTTGTCGACGGCGGCCATCAAGGTGACAAAGCCCGTCCACTTGTCCGACAGGGCGACCTGGGCCCGCTCAGGCACATCCTTGCGCTGCTGCCACTGCATGAGCTTCTCGAACGCCCGTTGACGCTGAGCAAACAGCGACTTTCTGGCCGGCTCATAGGGGTCCACCCCCCGTGCCGGTTTCAGCAACGGCTCCTCGGTGCGGGCGACGTTCTGGACGAGGCACAACAGATTGTCCATCGCGTACGGCCCGAGATCGGCCTGGTTCGCGTCGCGGAGGAACCGGGCATACCACTCGGGCCAGGTGGCACACCGGGCCAGGTCGTCCTTGAATTCCCTGAGGTCCTTGCACGACGTGCCGGAGTACCACTCCTGCCAGGAAGTCAGGAAGTAGTCCAGGTACTGGCTCCACGGGCTGGCGAACAACAAGCCGTCCACCTCGCTCAGCAGTTCCGTGGGCTTCTTGTCCTCGGCCCCCAGCAGCAGGCTGCTCCCCGATGTCACCTTGTCCCCGGTGTCCTTGAGGGTTTTGCGCAGGGCGTTGAGTTCGTCGGCGACGGCCCTGAACTCCTCCCGGTGGCAGTAAACCGGCACCTCGGCCCGACACTTCTTGTCGGCCAGAGCCGTGGTGTCGATCGGCGAACACCAGCCGGCGATGCCCCTCTTCTCCGCCCCGACCCGCAGGATCGCGTCCCGCATGACCAGCAGCAGCCTGGTCGCGCGATACATGCGGCTGATCAGCTTGACCTGGGCGGGGTAGCAGTCGCGCGGGTCGTTGCCCGAGGTCGGGGGCGCGATCGCGACCGCCGGTCCGGCGACGGGCGCAATCTGTCCCGGCTCAGGCTTGACGGCCTCGGCCAGCAAGGGCATCCATTTATCAATATGGTCATCCTCCTCCTTGACTTGCAGGCTGCGGCGGGCCTCCGCGAACGTGGCTCCGGTGTTCCGCAACGTGGATACCACGTGCCGCAGCGCACTGTTGACCGCTTCGATCGTGCCGGAGGTCGTCGCCGGGCGGGTGTCGGGTCCGCCGCCCGGCGGAGTCCCCAGCGAGCAGAAGGCCTTGAAGCCCACCTGGGCCTTTCCGCCGGCCCGATAGTCCACGGCGCTGGCCTGGTAGGCCCCGGTCAGCTCGCTGAGCGGCTGGAGCTGCCGGGCCAGTGCGTCATGACTGGCGTGACCGTCGTCGCGGTACGGTAGCCGCGCGGAGGACTCGACGGCGGTCAGCAGTGTCTGATGCGTGGTCGCCAGCAGCCGCTCGTTCGCGTCCAGATGGGCGATGAGGTCCGAGACCCTGCCTTCCTCCAGGCTTTTCGCGTCCTCCTGAATCAGGGCCAACAGCGGCTGCGAGATGACGGCGGCCGGTTGAGTCGCGGCTTCCTGCGTACTCACCAGGTTGACCGCCTCGGCCCACCATTGCCCCGAGGTCTGATCGTACATCTCCACGGTCGAGACCCGCTGGAAGGCCTCGCACAGCGCCACGAGCCGATCCCAACTCGCCCGGGCCGCGGCCACGTTGCTGAACAGCTTCTTCCACTTCTTGAGGTCCTCGGGCATCTCCAGGGTGGCATAGTCGTTCAGCCCCTTCCGCAGGCCATCGACGGCAGCGGCCACGACGTTGCCCGGCATGGGCCGCTTGGGCGCGAACCAGCGCTTCGCGAACATCCCGATCAGGAAGTCCGCGCCCCGCCCGGCGTTGGCTTCGTACTCGCGGAAGCCGCTGTAGGTGCCGACCCGGGTGGTGGTGAGCTTCTTCAAGTCGTCGGCACTGCCGCCCCGCGGGCCCGGCGCGATCTCCAGCATCGCCTTGAGGCTGTTGGGCAGCGGGGGTTTAGCCGACATGTGGAACGAGGTCTCGTGCCAGCGCAGGTATTCGGCGAGTGCCGTCGCGCCCTTGCCCGGGTCGGGCTCCACGGTGGCGTCGAGCAGTTTCTTCTGGGCCTCCGACAGCTCCGCCGTCCAGGGGCCGGTCATCAGAGCCCTTTCCACTTCGGCCAGCCAGTTGGGCAGCACCCGGACCCCGAAGAGTTTCCATCGGATCGTCCGCAGGTCGTCACGGGTGTCGGCGGCACTGGCCCCGGGCGTCAGCCAACCCAGCATCCGGATCGACGTGCGCCCGAACGCCTCCTCGCTCTGCTGAAGGTCCGCGAGCAGCGACTCAGCGCCGTTGTCGTCGTCGCCGCCCGGCCGCGCGTCCAGTCGCGTGGCCCAGTACTCCCGGTAGTCCAGGTCGCGGCCTTCGTCGTCCTCATTGTGGTGGGTGAAGACCAGGGCCTTCTTGGCCGCCAATTCCGCGTCACTGATCGCCCCTTGCAGCACCTTCAGGGACAACGTCACCACGCCCAGCATGGCGGCCATCATCACCCCCCCGGCGGTGAGCACGATGGTCTTGCCCCGTCGGCGACGGGCCTCCCGGTTCTCCGAGGGCACGAGGAGGCCCCGTTCGGGGAAGACTTTCTCCTGGTATAGATCCTTGAGGAAGTACGAGACGGCGGTCTCCTGCGGACCGCTGTGTCCTTCCTGGAAGTCCTCCTCGCGGGCCCCGATGTCGGCCAGGTCCGGCCGGAACGGCAGACCCGAGCGCGGCGCGCCCACCAGCATCGAGCTGGTGAAGTAGAACCCCCGGAAGAACGGCGGCGGCGACAGGTCATTCGGCTGGAAGATCGTAGCCACGTAGTCCGCCAGGGCGTCGCGGCGAATCCGCAGTTCCTCCGGGAACCGGGCAAGCAGCCAGTTCTCCTCCGTCTGGTGCGGCCCCGTATCCTGGTCGCGGAGGAACCGCAGCCCCCAGTGCCGCATCCGCTCGCAGAACTGGTCGAACTGGACGGGGAACTCCTTGGGGTCGTAGCGGGCCTGGAAGCTGTCCGGCCGCGACCAGCCGATCATCTGGTAGCGCTTCTCGGTCTGCACGTGGCGGAAGAACTCGACGAAGCCGGGGACCAGGTCCGCCTTGGTGACCAGCAGCCAGACGGGGAAGCGGATCTTCAACTCCTTCTGGAGCTGCCGGAGACGGTCGCGCAGGATCGTCGCCTTGGCTTCACGGTCGGTCTTGGAGATCGGCTGCCAGGACTTCTCCTCGCTGCCGTCAGGCCGCTGGACCTTGACCGGGGCTTCGAAAAACGAGTCGGCGGCGACGGCGATGATCACCCCGTTCATGGGCGCCGCCGACCGGTGTTTCTTGAGCAACCGCAGCAGGTACTCCCACTCCCGCCGGTCGCTCTCCCCCTCCTTGTGGAAGGCCAGTCGGCCCGCGGTGTCGAGCACGATGGCCTCGGCGTGAATCCAGAAATTGTAGTTGACGGTCCCCCCGAAGCCGGCCAGTTCCTCCTTGCCGAGCGGGAAGTCCAGGCCCGACTGGATGAGGCTCTGGGTCTTGCCGCAGCCCGGTTCGCCCATCAGCAGGTACCATGGCTGCGAGTAGAGCGTGCGGTCGTGGTTCTTGAGTTCCTTCATTTTGCCGAGGAACTTCTGCCGCAGTTGCTCGTACAGCTCGGCCATGTCCTTCTGGAACGGGGCCGGAGCGTTCTCGGTCTCGCTGAAGAAGCTGCCCGCCTTGCGGGCCATCCGCCGCCGACGGAGCCACTCGATCAGGCTCCAGGCGATGGCCACCACCAGGGTGGCGATCAGAATGGCCTTCCAATACTGATAAAAGAAGGTGGGGAAGAACAGGTACCCGAACGAGGTGAGGGTCGCCGCCATCCCGATCACCAGCAGCCCCCGGCCGGCAATCGGGAATCGCTGGCCCAGCGCGATAAAGCCGTCGATGGCACTCATCGGTCACTCCAGAGCTGCGAATGGAGAGTGGAGAGTGGAGAGTGGAGAGTGGAGACACCGTCTCGGAATACGATGATCCGCCCGTCTCACAACCGAGATGTCGCCATTCTCCATTCTCGATTCCCCATTCTCCATTCTCATCCCGTGGTATCCGCCTCCCGAACGGTCTGTTGTATCTTCTGCTCGGCGATGTCGTTCACGTCCTTGGTCAACCGGTGCCACGTCGTCCAGGTCACGATCGAGTACATCAGGGCGATCCCGATCAGCACGGCGAGGCAGGTCTTGATCGTCCAGCCGAAGGTGTAAACCGCCTGCCGATCGTCGGTGTGCTTGTAGGCCTCACCGGTCACGCGGTCCTCGGCCAGCAGGGCCTTGGCCGGCAGCTTGTCGAACAGCACCGCCATGTATTCGCTCAGGGTGTGGCCCTGGACCTTCTGGTCCTCGTGGCGCCGGTATCGTCCCCGGAATCCCAGCTTGAGGCAGACATAGAACACCTCGAGCAGGTCCTGGCGGGCCAGCCGCTCCTGCTCGTTCACGCGGCTGAACAGTTCCTGCTGCACCTCGTCGCATTCCTTGAAGAAGTCCACCGCCCGCATCGGCTGGGGCTTGTGCAGGTAGGTGACCTCGAGCGTCTCGTTCTGCCAGTGCTTGCGGTTTTCGTCGCTCCAGGCCAGGTCCAGGACCATGACCTCGTCGATCAGGTAGACGAGCGGCGAGCGGGCCCGCAGCCACGCCGCCTCCATCTGCATGCGGTCGGCCTCGCGTTCCTGCCGGGCCAGCAGGTCGAGCAGCGTCTTGCGGGCCTGCTCGTAGGACGGTGGACGCTTCCGCTCGGCGTTGCGGACGAGCACGCTGAGCGTCAGCAGTACCGGCGAGGCCAGGTCCCAGAGTTTCGCAGCCATGGCAGATACCTCTCAGGCGCTGGTTTGGACCACGTAGACCGCCATCTTCATGTCGATCAGCCGCTTGAGATCTTCGAGCGTTTCCATGTACATGGCCACCGCGCCCTCCTGCTCGGCCCGGGGCCAGAACGTCCCGTCGCGCTCGACGCGGAAATAGTAGCGCCCGGAGACGGATTCCAGCTCCGGCCCCGGGTTGCGGATCTCCCGCATCGGCAGGCCGGGGGCCCCGGTCTGATGCAGCCACTGCGCGTCGGACGGGGCCGCGATCTTCATCCGCGTGAAGATCTGGTTGTGGATCTCGTCGGGATCCATCTCGGGCGAGTCCAGCCCGACGTACATGGGCAGGTTCTGCTGGATCCATCGCGGCTGCAACTGGGCCACCAGAAGATGCTCGTCGGTCGGGTGCTGCTGGAAGTCGGCCCGCTCGGGGGGGGCCTGGCCGATCAGGCCCAGCAGGACATCGATCCGATCGATCAATGAGGCGAACGTCGGGCCGCAGCGGTCGTGCACATAGGGCTCGACGCCGGCGGCCTGGTTCTGGGCGTTCACGACCACCGGCCGCCGATGCGCCCGGTCGAACACCGACAGCCGCCCCAGGATGGCCCGCAGATGAGTATAGACCAGGTAGGGATGCGGGCGGCTCTGGATAAAGGCGTTCAATGCTTCGCCGGTCTCGTTCAGGACGTGCAGTTTCAGCAGGTGGTCGACGTGCGGCAGCGGCCCGGCCGAGATGGTCATGTTGCTGCGGTTGGCGGTCCGGGCCAGGCCCGCGCCGGTGGCCTCCACCCGGGCCACGATGGCTTCCACCCGGGTCTGGAGGCGCTTCCAGGCCCGAATGCTGAGCAGCGGCGGGACGGCGGTCTCCACCAGCCGCGGCGCCGCCGTGGGGCCCGGCGTGCGTTCGAGGCTGGCGATCCGGACCGTCTCGTAGTCCTCCCGGTCCTGCTGGCCGAAAAACAGCCGGCCTTGCAAGCAACGGGTCTTCAGCTCGCTGGCGGCCCCGGTGTTCTCGTCGCAGAACTCCAGTTCCTCGACCGAGTAGCGGTAGCGGCGGCCTCCCCCCTCGGTGGCCGGCGAACCCACGTTCGCCAGGTTCGGCCGCAGCACCGGCACGCCGAAAAACACATCCAGGGGCAGTTCAGCCCCGGCGAAGATGTCCAGGAAGTTGACGTCGTCGATCTTGGTGTTGCCCGGGATCCGCACGAGCGTGCCGCTCGGCAGCAGCAGCTCGCACCGCTCGATCTTGAACACGCCGTTGGCCAGTTCCTCCTCGGCGATCTCGAGCTGGCTGAAGCCCCACGGGAACGGCACCGCGAAACCCAGGCTGGCCTCGAGCAGCGTATGCCAGTGCCGGCCCAGCATCTGCAAGTGCTGAGGTCGCAGGAACATGCCTTCTTCCCAATGGACGCCCATCCACATGCGCATTCGGTGCGACCTCCCTGGGGGACTGGACAGGCCTCAGAGTGACGGCTTGGTAACGGCGACGATATGCCTCGCGTCGACCCCAATGGTGATCTTCGGGTCGTACCGCGAGGGAGGATTCAGCTTCACCGGCGGCACGGCCAGCACTTGGCGCATGCCCTTGGGATCCAACTCCGTCCCGTAGAACTTGGCGAAGATCAGCATCTGCGATTTCCCGTTGAACGGCTCCGGATGATGGACCCCACTGACGCTCTGCGGCTGGTTCCCCACCAGACAGACGCCCTTCCAGCCCTTGAGCTTCTTGTCGTCGCTCAGCGAATAGATTCTTCCGTCGGCGCGAAGTTGCTGGGCATCGGTGTCCCGCAGGCCGTTCTTGCCGTATTCCCCAAACCATTCCTTGGCCGTCGCCGTCGTGATCTTCGAATAGGTTTCGGCATCGTCGTGGTCCAGGCACACGATGTCGATTTCCAGGGGCATCCCTTGGGCTCCCGGCGGCAAGGTGCCGTCCTCCTTGGTCAGCGGCTCGTTGATCACCTGGGCGGGCTGGAACCGCAGCGTGTAGCCACAGCCGGCGGCGAACAGGATCTGGGGGGCCAGGGAAAAAGCTCCGATGTGCCAAAGGCGCCGTTGCATGTCTTGTGCCTCCTATACCTGGTTGCTGGATGGCTCGTCACCGACCGGTCTTCACGCACCCGCACCGCCTCACGCCAGCTCGCTGGGGTCCGGCTTGTGGGTGGACCTGTATTCTTCGTTCACTCTCTTGACCGCCAGTTCCTGAAGCTTGCGACAGATTCGGGCCGCCAGCTCTTGACGGATCACCTCCCGCAGCACCCGGATCAGGCGGTCGCTCTCCGACTCGGTCATCCGCTTCTTGCCCGCCGACCGCTGGCTCAGCCCGAAGTTCTCCTCCCAGCGGTCCGGGTCCAGTTCCTGCTTCACGACGTCCAGCCCGGTGGACAGATCGGGGTTCACGGCATCCGAGAAGCCTTTCCAGACCGCCAACGAGGGCCGGTACAGGTAGTTTAGGGCGTGAACGCACAAATCGAGGGCGGGCGGCAGGCTGTCCCCAGACGACTCCCCCTCGTCATCCTCCGACTCGAACAATTCCAGGATGGCCTTGGCCAGGTCGTCGCGCTTGAAGCCCGCGGCGAGATTCCGCAACATGGCGGACTGGTCGGACTTTCCGGTCTGGCTGATCGCCTGCAAGAGCCGGCCCAGGTGCTTCTCCAGGTGGCGGACCCAGCCCACGACTTCGGCAAAGGCCGCCGCCAGCTTCTCGAACTCCTTGATGCCCGGGGACTTGATGGGGGGGATCGCCCCTTCCAGGCGTGGATCCTGGGCAAGCTTCTGCCACAGGACCGCCAACTGGCGGCTCAGGTCGCCCCGCAGCGTCTGCTGGTCGGTGGCTGGAACGTCTGGCATTGTTCCCTACCCCTCTCGGGGCTCCGAAATGACCGCAACAAACTGGGTGGCCCGCGCGCCCGAGATAGCCGGCCCGCCGTCGCTCGGGGCTGCGCTAAACCCTATCGCCATCGCCGCTTGGCAAAACACCGGACGGCCAAAAACTGATTCTACAAACGGGGACGGCGCCGTCAACAGACGGCCAACCCTTGCGGACGGGCCACCCGGGCTTGCATCCGATGAGACCGGCAGCAGCATGGCACGTCCTCAGGAAGAGCAGCCCGCCTCCCAGGCTACTGCCCGGAGGCAGAGAACTCAGCCTGGGCCATAGGAGCACGGCAGATTTACTCCAGGCCATAAATCTTCGACGAGCCCGCGGGGGCCCTCTTCAACTCGTTGTACGGTCGCCGTCCAGCCAAGCCGGAGAAGGTGCGCCCGGCCCAGACGGCTGGCCGCCGCGCGCACCCGGCACTGAAGCCTGCCGGGTCGGGCAGGGCAAGGACCTCCCCTTCCCAGATGGCCGCTCGTCCCAGTCGGGACAGGGCTCGCCCTCGGCATTCGGCAGCCTTACTATAGATTCAGGCAACTTCTCGGCCATCGTTCACGAGAATAGATTTGGATCGAGCAGGAAGTGGCTGCTCGCCAGGGTCGGACCTCCACGAACAAAACCGCCAGATGGCGGATGGGAGCCCGAGCCGGGACGAATACGGGCCTTTGTGTTTCAGGAAAGGGCGATGTCATGGGATTTGATGGATTCTTGAAGATCGAGGGGATTCCGGGCGAGAGCACGGACGACAAGCACAAGGACTGGATCGAGGTTCTTTCGTTCAGTCACGGGGTCACCCAGGCGGCCACCACGGCCAGCACCGGCGGGGCCCGCACGGGCGGACGGTGCGACCACGCGGACTTCTCCGTGACCAAGGTCCTGGACAAGGCCAGTCCGAAGATCAACCTGTTCTGCAGCAACGGCAAGCACATCAACGAGGTGACGGTCGAGCTGTGCCGAGCCGCCGAGGACAAGCAGAAGTTCATGGTCTGGAAGATGACCGACGTGATCATCTCGAGCGTCGCGCCGGGCGGGTCGGCCCACGGCTCGGAGAACCTGCCGATGGAGCAGGTCAGCTTCAACTACGGCAAGATGGAGTGGACGTACACCGAGACGGACCACAAGACGGGCAAAGCC
>JACQVT010000088.1 GCA_016209665.1 Planctomycetota bacterium
CACAAGGCCGAGCTGATGGCCCAGGCCCAGAGCCTGCTCGCCGCCGAGGAGCACGAGCGCCGCCGCCGGGTGGTGCTCCTGGTGGACGAGGCGCACCTGCTCTCCCCGGAGCAGCTCGAAGAGCTCCGGCTCGTATCCAACGCGGAGATGGACTCGGCCTCCCCCTTCGCGCTGCTCCTGGTCGGCCAGCCCACCCTGGCCCGCCAGCTGCGCCTGGGCATCTTCGCCGCCCTGGACCAGCGCATCGCCACCCGCTACCAGCTGGCGCCGATGGACCTGGCTGAAGCGGCCACTTACCTGCGCCACCACCTGGCCCTGGTCGGCCGCACCGACCCGCTCTTCGCCGATGACGCCATCGCCCGGCTCCACAAGGCGAGCCTCGGTCTGCCCCGCGCGCTCAACAACGCCGCCACGGCGGCGCTGATCGCCGCCGCCAGTGCCGGCCAGGCGCTGGTCGACGACGCCTGCGCCAAGAAGGCGGTCGCCGAGCTCACCCGTGACTGATCCCGGACGCCCCCCGCGGCACGCGGGGCCGGCCGGGCTGGGCCGCGGGGGTGCGGGGGGCGCGGAGCCCCCCGCGTCCAACAGCCCGCGGCCGTCAGGCCGCCCCTGCCTTGTATAGACAGGGAGCCGAGGGACCGGCCTGGCGGACGCGCGCCCCGGTACGGCGACCGACCCCCGGCGCTCGCGGACGACGCACGGAGCACGGTGCTCGCGTGAACGGCGAGGTCGGTCGGCGCACCGGGCACTGGTCTCACCCCACCGCTGCCCCGGTCGACTCGCAGCAATGCTCTCGCCGCTCATCGTCAACGGCATCGTCATAGAGCGCGGCCGAACCGTCGTCATCCAGTTCCGCCGAACCGTGACCAAACAGCCCTGCCGATAACAGGTGGGGCAGCCATCGCTGACCACGCAGTTCCGCGGCCAACAGCAGATCGACGGCCACTGGACGATCGGGGGCCTCGCCCGCGCCGTGGGCGTAGATCGGAACTGGCTGTATGGCCAGATCAAAGCCGGGACGCTGCCTGCCCACCGCCATCCGGTCATCGGGCACTACCTCATACCGGGTGAGCCCGCGCGGCTCCGTGGCCACCGCACGGCCCGCCGTCAACCAGCGGTCGCGTCCTCCTCCGACCCCGCCAGCCCGCAAGCAGCGCGATGATCCGCACCCAACCCGGAGGCCGACGCGCCGCCGTGGCGGTGGCGCACTCCATCCTGGTCATCGCCTACCACCTGCTGCGGGATGGCACCGTGTTCGAGGACCTCGGCACCAGCTACTTCGACGAGCGGGATCGCGTCCGCGTCACCCAGCGGCTGGTGCACCGGCTGCGCGCGCTCGGGGTCGCGGTGACCCTCAGCCCAGCCGCTCCGTGACCGCCACCGAGAAGCTTTTCATACCTCGGGACACGACCCCGTGCGGCTGACGCACAGGCCGCAGCAACCGATCAGTGGTGGCGGGACTGACGGTCAGCAGTAACTGCCGAACCTCTGCGGGAACGGCCAGATGGCCATGCCGCTCGATCGACGGGACCAGCTCAGGGAGAAACGGCACCAGCCGTTTGGCGCAGATGCCATTCGCCGCGGCCCACGTCGTGCGCAATGCTGCCTGCACGGCGGCACCGTAGGTGGGAGCGCGCGGACGTTGGATCGGCGCCGGTGCCGTCACCGGCTGAGCCAGCAATCGGATGGCGTACTTCCGAGCGTACCCCGTGGACGCCAGGAACTCGTCCAGGACCACCGACTTCTGTCCATGCGTGGCCGCTCGGTACCGCGGGGCCACCTGGGCCAATAACTCGCGCTTGGCGCGAACGCTCATGAACATGCTCACTCTCCCACCCTTCGCTCGGTCCCATCCGGGCCCGCTCGGGTGACATTACTCGTGAGGCAGTTTCATCCCTCCGGTGTCTTTTTACGTGAGGCAAGTCGCCTGGTGCAGATGCCCAGCGCGAGCCGAGCGCTCGCGACAGGCGGCGGTGAAGGCGGCAAACAGGCGCTGCGAGGGAGTGTGGAAGGCCACCAGGTCCTCGGGGTGGTACTGGACCGCGTACAGCCAGGGATGCTGCATGCCCTCGAGTGCTTCGATGACGCCGTCGGGTGACCAGCCCACCGGCCGAAGCCCCGAGCCCACGCGCTGGACCGACTGGTGGTGGAAGCTGTTGACCTCGAACGCCCCCGAGCCCAAGATGCTCGTAAGCCGTGCCCCGGGTGACAGTTCGAGCCCGTGGGTGAGCGCGTTTCGGGCGGCGTCCTGCTGATGGCCGTGGAAGCCCGCGTCGGGCAGGTCCTGCGTGAGCGAACCCCCGAGGGCGACGTTCAACACCTGGAAGCCGCGGCAGATGCCGAGGGTTGGCAGCTCCAGGGCGACCGCCACCCGGGCCATTTCCAGCTCCAGCGCGTCCAGGGGAGCATCGCAGCGGGTCGTGGGGTGAGGGTCCTCACCATAGTGCCGCGGTTCCACGTCCGCGCCACCCGGCAGGAGCACGCCATCGGCACGGGCCAGCAGTTGTTCCACACCCCCGAGGTCCTCGAGCGGCGGCAGGAGCATGGGAAGCCCGCCAAAGGCCTCCACTGTGGCTGGGTACGTGCTCCGGACCCGGAGATAGGTCGGGTCGGTCAGATGCCGCCCAATGGAGATGGCGACGATCGGTCGCTTGGTAGCCATGTGTGTCGGTCCGGTCCTTTCTCTGGGTGCCTCGACGGTCTCAGCCAGTGAGCGGTTGAAGGCGGTAGTCCCGTGGATCGGCCCAAGTCCTGGTTCCGGCAAAGCTCGATTCCCCTGATGTATTCCTCGACCTGAGATGATCGCCTTGGGCGACCGGAGACTCAGAGGGCAGGGGCATTACCGCTAGTACCCGAGGCGGCGCGTTCGACCTCGTGGTGGCGGGCGAAACCATCGTCGGGTCCACGGGGCGTTCGCGGGCCGATGTCGGCATCCGCGATGGGCGCATCGCCGCGTTGGGGACCGAGCTGGACCCGGCCGGGGCTGAGGTTCTTGACGCTACCGGCTGCCTCGTCCTCCCCGGCGCTATCGACGCCCACGTGCACCCGATCCATGCTGAGGACCTCGGCTCGACCTCCGAAGCGGCGGCCTTTGGCGGCGTGACGACCCTCCTGCACCACATCTGTGTGGAACCTGGGCAGGGGCTGCTCGATGCGCTTCAGGCGGCGCGTGAGGAGGGCGCGGGAGCTTCCCGACTGGACTTTGGCCTGCAAGCCCGTCTGACAGAAGTCCCGCGGCGCCTCGACGAGTTGCCAGCCGCTGTTGGGATGGGCGTTCGCTCGTTCAAGCCGTTCACCACCTATCGCTCGCGGGGCATCATGACCAAGGACGGCGATCTCTTCCGGGCGATGGAACGGATTTCCGCGCTCGGAGGGCTGACCCTGGTCCACGCAGAGAACGGTGCGGTCATCGACGTCCTTGAGGCCCACTTCCGCGAGCAGGGTGGGGTCTCGGCGGAGGACTACCCGCTCACCCGGCCTCCCGAGGCCGAGGCCGACGCGGTGAATCGCGTTGCTGAGGTCGCGGGGCTGGCCGGTGCGCCGCTGTACATCGTGCATATCTCCTGCGCGGAGGCCCTCGACGCGGTGGTACGGGCACGAGCACGGGGGCAGAAGGTCTACGCCGAAACCTGCTCCCACTACCTCACGCTGACGGCCGACGAGGCGATGCCGAACTTCGGGACAAAGGCCAAGATCGCCCCGCCGCTGCGAACCACGCATGACAGGGACACGCTTTGGCTGGCCGTCCGCGACCGCCGCGTCGACCTGGTGGCTAGCGACCATAGTGCTTTCTCCGAGGAGGCGAAGACCTCACCGACCGTGAACGCGCTGGACGTGGGCTTCGGCGCACCGGGTACCGAAACCATGCTGCTGCTCCTGCACCATGTGGCGCGGTGGGGCGTGGTGGGGAAGCGCCGTTCACGTAGCACGTCGCCGATGGAGAGCATTGCATCCAACCCACCACGGGCCGATCGCTGATCCCAGTCAGCCGCGCCCTCCTCGGCCGCGCTATCTGAACGACCTCCCACGGCTGAATCACTCGACAGGCGGTAATTGGCGCAGCGAAGTCCTTCAGGCTCGGATGGCGCACTGCGTTCGATCCAGTATGTCGAGGCACGCCTCAACGTCATCCGGCGTGGAGTAGCAGTGGAAGGCGAAGCGCAGCGCCTTGCCTCGCGCGGAGGTGATCACGCGCTCTTCCCGCGCCAGGCGGTACTGCCATTCGTAGGGGTCGCCTCGCACGGGGACTGCCACCATGGGTCCCAACTGCCCTGGCCCTGTGGGCCCGAGCGGGACCACTCCCCGCGCCTGCAGACCCTCGACAAAGGCCCGGGCGAGTCGCAGGATGCGTCCTTCGATAGCTGTACTTCCGATCGTCAGGAGCAGTTCGAGCGCAGCATCAGCCGCGTAGCAGGCGATGATGCTTGGAGTGCCGGCCTCGAACCGCGCCCCGCCATCCGCGTAGTCCAGGCGATCCAGTCGCACCGAGAACGGATCTGACTGAGCGCGCCAGCCCGTTGCCGTGGGCTCGAGAGCAGCAGCGAGTTCCGGCCTGGCGTACAGCAGGGCCACGCCAGGCGTGCCGAGGAGATACTTGAGTGTGCCGCTCACCACGACGTCCGCTCTGACGTCTGCGACGTCGAGCTTCAACGCGCCCAGGCTCTGGTAGGCGTCCACCAGGCACAGCGCGCCGCGCTCATGTGCCAGGTCAGCGATCTCGCGCACCGGTAGCTGGGAACCCGAGCGGTAGCTTACGCTCGACACGCACACCAGAGCGGTTTGCTCGTCGATCGCACGATCGACGAGGCTGAGCGGCAGATCACCCGCCACGGGCTCGAGAACATCCAGCTCGATGCGCCCGGCGTCCCTGAGAGCCACCAGGATGTCGAGTACCGACGGGAACTCCAGAGTACTCACGACGACCTTGCGGCGCTCTCGGAAGTCGAGCGCGCTCAGCACCGTGGCCAGGGCCGCCGACACCGACGCGGTCGTCCCGACGCTCTCCGGCGGCGCGCCAATGAGGTGGGCGAACTTGGCGGCAGCCGTCCGGACGAGCGGCATCCATTCCGCCTCCCACGGATTCCCCCAGGTCCGCCAAGAGTCCATGAAGCGCCGCACGGCGACCTCCACCGGTGTTGCCAGCGGCCCCTGGGAACAAGCGGCGAGATACCGGTCGGTGCGCAACAGGGGGAAGAGGGCACGAAACGTGTCCCAGTCCGGCTCCGCCCCGAGTTGTGCGGCGTGCCGGCCCTCGAGAACACGTCCGCTGGTCAGATGCTCGGCCGGCACCAGCATCGGCACGTCAGTCCCGTCCATGGCACCTCACACGCGAAGTCGCGGATCCATGTAGTCGCGGAGCCAATCGCCGACGATGTTGATGCTGAGGACCGTGAGGGCGATCGCCAGGCCAGGGAACGCGGTCAGCCACCACGCGTCCCGAATGTAGTCGCGTCCCTCCGCGACCATGGAACCCCAGGCCGGAACGGTAGGATCGACCCCCAACCCCAGGAAGCTGAGGAGCGCCTCCGTGAGGATCACGTTCGCCGCCGAGTACGACGCGACGACGATGATGGGAGCCGTGGCGCTGGGAAGCACGTGGCGGAGCAGCAGGCGTGGTGTCGCGATCCCGAGCGCACGCGCGGCGAGCACGAACTCCCGCTCCCGGATCTCGAGCACCTGGCTGCGCACCATGCGGGCGTAGGTGACCCAGCTCCCGATTGCGAGCACCAGCACGAGGTTCACCAGGCTCGGCCCGAGCACGGCCATGACCGCGATCGCGAGGAGGACGAAGGGAAAGGCGAGCTGGATATCCCCGGCACGCATGATGGCGTCGTCTGCCCAGCCCTTCCAGTAGCCTGCGACCAGCCCGAGAGTCACGCCCAGGCCACCGGACAGCAGGACGGCAAGCGCGCCCACGGCCAGCGAGACGCGGGCCCCGTACAGGATGCGGCTGAGGATGTCGCGGCCCAGCGCGTCGGTTCCCAGCAGGTAGCCGTGCTCACCCCCCCAACCCAGCGGAGGCCGCAATCTCCGGGTGATGTCCAACGTGCCGCTCGTGCCGGGATCGTGCGGCGCCACGACGGGAGCGAACACCGCCACGACCAGGATCAGCATCAGGAACGCCGCCGCGAGTGTGGCCGACTTGCTGCGAAGGAGTGCCGCGAAGAACGGGCGCACGCCCTCAGGATCACGCCGCGGGACCACCGAAGGGACGCTGGCGCCCCCTGAGTGTGCACCTGGACCCGACGACGCCACGCGCGACGGTGGTGCTGACTGCCGCCGCACCCCGTTCTCCAGCAACACGCTCACGCGAACCGGATCCGCGGATCCAGGTAGGTATAGAACAGGTCCGTGAGGAGGTTGATCCCCACGAAGACGAGGGAGAGAAACAGCACCGCCGACTGCACCAGCGGGTAGTCGCGGGTGGCGATGGCGTCGATCGTGAGCCGCCCGACCCCGGGCCAGGCAAAGACAGTCTCCGTGACAACCGCACCCCCAAGCAGGGTGCCGAAGTCAAGGGCGATCATGGTGACGATCGGCAGCAAGGCGTTGCCGAGGGCGTGGCGACGCAGGACGACCTGCTCAGCCAGCCCTTTCGCCCGCGCCGTCCGAATGTAGTCCTGGTACAGGACCTCGAGCACAGCGGAGCGGGTGAGGCGCGCCGTGCGCGCCAGGGGAAACAGGCTCAAGGTAATGGCGGGCAGCACCAGGTGCCGCCACTCGCCGTACCCCGATGCCGGCAGCACCCGCAGGGTGACGGCGAAGACGATGCTCAGCATGAGGCCGAGCCAGAACAGCGGGATGGACTGGCCGGCCACCGCGATAACCATGGCCAGGCGGTCCCATACTGTGTTCCGTCGCACGGCTGCAAATACGCCGAGCGGCAGGGCCACCGCGAGGGCCAGCACTTCCGCGGCAAGCGCAAGCTGGACGGTGGCGGGAAGCCGCTCTAGCAACAGACCGAGCGTGGGGCGTCGGAACCGCAGCGACGTCCCAAGGTCGCCCTGGAGCACCCCGCCAACGTAGCGCACGTACTGCACATAGAGCGGTTGGTCGAAGCCCATCTCCTGTCGCAGCCGCTGGACCTCCGCCGCCGGCGCGTCCGGCGGGAGCAGCAGCAAGGTGGGATCACCGGATAGGCGCATGACCGCGAACACCACGACGGACACGCCGGCCACGACGAAGAGGGCCTGGAGCAGGCGCCGAACCAGGAAGTGCGTCATGACTCATGGCCCAGCAGGGATGGGTGCGCCCCGAATCCCGCACCCGAGCGCGTCGCCCGGGAGCGCCCATCCCCTGGCCTCATGCCGGCGGCCAGTCGACTCAGGCCGCGGACCGTACGTCCTTGAAGAAGACTAGCTCGTCGGGCCGCGTCTCGAAGTCCAGCCGCTTGTTCACACCCGAAAAGTCGTACTGCTGGTAGAGGAAGACGACCGGAGCTTCCTCGAACGCCAGCACTTCCGCGCGATGGAGGATGCTGAGCTGCTTCGCGGTGTCGACCGTTGCCCGCGCCTGGTCGAGGAGCTGCTCGAACCCCGCGTTCTGCCAGTAGGTCCCATTGGACGAAATCTTCGTCCCGAGCCAGTCCAGCTGCTGGATGGGATCGGCAGAGGCGCCATTGCCCAGGAGGTACAGGCCGCGCACGGTTTTCTCCGTCACGCTCTGGATGAACGCGGACCACTCGACGACCTGCACTCGAGTCCGGACGCCGACCTTCGTCAGGTAGTCGGCCAGGGCCAGCGCGATCTCCCGGTCCTTGTTGTAACGCCCCGAGGGGGTGGAAAGTGTCGTCTCGAAACCGTCCTTATGGCCCGCTTTCTCTAGCAGCTGCCGCGCCTTGTCTGGGTCGTAGGCATAAGGCTTCAGGTCCTTGTTGGTGCTTGTGGGGGCGCCGGTGAAGCTACCGGCGCGTTTGCCGTACCCGGCCAAGATGGTCTTGCCGATCGTGTCAAAGTCGATGGCGTAGTTCAGGGCCTGCCGGACTTCTTTGGTCTGGAGCGGGGCGCTGTCCTTCTGCACGATGCCCAGGTAGATCTTGCGGAACCCCTGGACCGGCGACAGGCGGGTGGTCGCCGACTCGACCGACTTGATCTGGTCCGGAGGGACGTTGGAGATGATGTCCGCGCCGCCTGCAAGGAGCTCGTTGATGCGCGAGCCGTTTTCGGGCACCGCGCGGAATGTCAACGTCTTGATCGCGGGCGGCGGGCCCCAGTAGTCGGAATTGGCTTCGAGCGTGACGCGATCGCCCTTGGTCCAGCTAACGAAGCTGTACGGTCCGGTGCCTACCGGCTTGGTTGCCGCCACTTCGTCGCTGGCCGAGCCGTAGTACTGCGGGGGCAGGATGAAGAACGTCGTGAGCCGGGCGAGCATATTGCCGGCGGGGGCCTTGGTAATGATGCGGACGGTGTAGTCGTCCGGTGTTTCCACCCGGTCGAGACCGATGTTCTGGTGGATGCGCTCCTGCTTGTTGATCCGAACCGCGCGATCCATCGAGAACTTCACGGCTGCGGACGTGAGCGGCTCCCCGTTGTGGAACTTCACGTTGCGGCGGAGTTTGAACTCCCAGGTGAGGTCGTCGATCGTCCGCCACTCGGTGGCGAGCATCGGCACGAAGGCCATCTTGCTGTCGCGCGCCACGAGGTACTCGAGGACCTGCTGGCTGATGTTGCGCTCGGGATTGGAGCTCTGGTTACCGGCGTGCGGATCGAGATTGGCGGCCTCGACCCCGGTGACGAACGTGAGCGAACCGGTGGGGGCAGGGCGGCTCACCGCTGTCGGCGCAGCGGCAGGGGCAGTTGCACCGGCTGCACCTGACACCGGTGCCGCAGTCGGCTTGGGCGCCGCCCCCGAGGGAGCCGTCGGCTGCGCGGGGGCGCTGGTGGCAGCCGGCGGAGTGGCAGGTTGGCAGGCCATGGCCGGGAGCGTCGCGACTATGGCGAGAAGAAGGGATCGCCGCGTGAGTTGCATCTGAAGGACTCCTCCCCTGCTGCGGGTCATCGGACAGCCACCGATCGTTGCGTCGAGACGTCGCTCCCTGCGACGTTGGTACCTCGTGCGTAGTTGTCGCTACACACGGTCGTATGCAGCGGCGCGCGTAGACCGTGGCGTCGCACCCGCTCCCCCGGGGAGCCCCCAGAAGTCCTCGGGAAGGGCCATGTGCTCCTGCACCCCGGCGCGCTCCACGGTCTCCCACATCTGTGCAGTGGCGTCGGCGAGGATGTCGTCCTCGTTGATCCCGACAACCTGCCGGTGTCGCATCCGCACCTTCCCGTCCACGATGACGGTGTCGACGTCCTGGCCGGACGCGCGGTAGGCGATCTGCTGCGGCACCATGGCGATGGGCGCCAGGTGGGGCTTGCGCAGGTCGATGATGGTGAGATCGGCCAGCTTGTCCGGCTCGATCGAGCCCAGATCAGAGAGCCCGAGCGCCTTGGCGGCATCCACGGTCACCATCGCCAGGGCCTTTCCAGCCGGGAGCAGGCCGGGGTCGTGGAAGTGGCTACGTTGCAGCCACATGCCGAAGCGCAGCTTCTCGAGGATGTCGAACGAACGGTCAGGCGCGGTGCCATCCGTGCCGAACACCACGTTCACCCCGGCGTCCAGCAGTTCGACCACCGGACACCGCTCGGCGACATTCCGCCGGGTCATGGGACCGTGGACCACGTGGAGGCCAGCGTCGGCGATGATGCGAATCTCCTCAACCGAAATGCCGGTGCAGTGCGCCACCGAGTACCGCGGGTTGAGGCAGTCCACGTCTCCGTCGAACGCAGCCTTGAACATGCCCCCGTACGCGTGGGTATGGATTCCCGTGTCGTACTCCTCCGCGAGCTGGAGGAGCGCCTTCGCCTGGGCGTGATCGATAGGCTGCGCGACGGGCGGGTGGAGGGCGTCGAATGTTCGACCGCTCGCGGAGAATGAGGGCATCAGTCCGGCGGGCGAGGGGTACACGAGTACCCGGCCCCCGGCCGACTGATGCCACCGATGTAACGCCGCCGCCACCGTTTGAATAGCCTGCTCGAACGTCACCTCCACGGCCCGGGGAGCCCCGGACGTCCACGACGTGAACTGCCGCGGCCACGGTGCGTAGGTGGGCCCGACCGCGACGATGACGCGCGTCCCCACCTCCGTGTAGCCCTCCGCCGTGCCGCCCGCGTAAATCGGGTCGTCGCAACGCGGGTCGCCTCCCGTGATCGACACCCCTGTGGTCACGCCGAACTTCAAGCGCTCGAGCGCCGCGAGCCGTGCTTCGGCTCGCCAGAAGTCCGGGGTCGTGGAGTGGAAGTAGATTCGTTCCATCACCGGATTCCAGGCAGCCGTGCGTACGCTCTCGGCGATGCAGCGCACTAGGCAGTGGCCGGCGTGCCCGTGAGCATCGATCAAGCCGGGCAAGATGGCCGCCGCTGAGGCGTCGAGGGCCGCCGCATCGGGATAAGCCGCCCGCAGCTCCGCGACGTCCCCCACCGCCACGATCCGGTTACCGCGGATGAGGACCGCCCCGTTCGTGAGAACGCGCCGTGCGGGGTCCATCGTGATGACGGTTCCGCCGCACACCAAGAGATCCTGCATCCTTCGCGAACTCACCCCCTGTCAGCGACCACGCTCGCGTCGCTGTTCACCATGTTCAGTAAGGCGATAATAGGTGTATGGTCGGGACGTGTCAACACTCCCGGACCGGGGGCACTTCAGGCTGCCGCCGGAGTGGCACGGAACTCTGTCTTGCGGGTGTTCCGCACCGTGACGCGACCGTCTTTCAGCACCCAGAGGCGTTCGGGCAGGTCAATCACGGCGTCGTGCACCCGACGGGTGTCGAGGACGACGAGATCAGCGCGCCGACCGACCGCCAACCCGTACTCTGGGCCCAGTCCCAGGGCCCGCGCGGCGTTCGTCGTGGCCAGGTCGAGTACACGCGGCAGCAGGTCGCCACCTCCAAGATGGGCTGCGGCGATCAGCAGCGCGGCCACGCTCAACAGATCGCCAGTGCCAAAGGGGGTGAATGCGTTCCGCAGGTTGTTGGAGCTCACGGCCACGTTCACCCCCGCTTTCAGCAGCGCCGCCACGGGGGCCAGTGCCCGCCGCACCTTGTGTGTGTCGCGCCGTCCACCGAGGTAGAGGTCCGTGAGCGGCAGGGTGACGACCGTGATGTCGGCTTCCCGGAGGAGTGCAAGCAGCGGCTTCAATCGGCTAGGTGGCAGCGCGCCCAGGGCCGTGGCATGGCCCACTGCCACACGGCCCTGCCACCCTGCGGCGATCGTCTTGCGCGCCACGTACTCCATCGTCATCCCTTCCGCCCCGTCGGAGAAGTCCTGGTGGAGCGAGATCGGGCGGTCGAACTCCCGGGCGATTTCGAAGCAGAGATCGATGTGGCGGTGTGGCGCGATGTCGTTATACGGAACGCCACCCACGACATCAGCGCCACGTCGCATCGCCTCGCGGAAGAGCTGCTCGGTGCCAGGGTGCTGGAACACCCCTTCCTGGGGGAATGCCACGACCTGCAGCGTGACCAGGTGCGCGTAGCGCCGCTTGAGTGCTAGCAGTTCGGCAATACCAGTCAGCCCGATGAAAGGATCGAACTCGGTTTCTGCACGTATTGCTGTAGTCCCGTGGCGGAGGGCCATGGTCAGTGCGGTTTCGGCGCGTGCGCGAAGATCGGCTGCCGTGACAGTGGCCTTGTGCCGTGCGGTTGCCGAGATCGCCTCTGAGAGGGTGCCAGAGGCGTTCGGCGTGTAGTCAGCCAACAGCGCCTTGTCGAGGTGCAGGTGGCTCTCCACCAGGCCGGGGACGAGCACGTGGCCGTCGCCGTCGATCTCCTCGGGCGCGTGAAGCCCGAGCTCGGCCCCAATGGCCGCGATGCGACCATCCGTGATGGCTACGTCGACCAGTGGCTCATCGTCCCGAACACGTACCCGCCGCAGGACCAGGTCTACCCGCCTGCGCTTGTGCGCCGGGGTCTCCGGGAGCGGCGTGGCAAGCTCCGGGTCGCGTGGCGGAGGAGACGGATGCGCCAGAAGGGGCGGCATGATGGATGAGGGACGAGGAGCCTGGTACCTGGGCCGCAATGGCCTGCGATACGAGTGAACACTGTGCTGTTCACCAAGTTTGATGCTAGCATAACATGTGTACGGTCTTTGGAGTGCTAGAGTGCGAGGTGAGTAGCACGGCATGGTGAACGACGTCCGGATTGGGTTCCGCGTGCGCGCGCGCCGGCAGGAGCTCGGGAGGTCCCTGCGCGACCTTGCCAGCCAAACCGGGCTGTCCATCAGCTTCCTGAGCCAGGTTGAGCGCGACCTGGCTCAGCCCTCCCTCGCCTCGCTGAAGCAGCTCGCCTCTGCCCTGGAGACTAGCGTCGACGGATTGCTCGCCGAGCCCAGCAACAATCACCAGATAGTTCTACGACGGGCCGACCGTCCGGCATGGCGCCTGTCCAAGGTGCGGTTCGAGTTGTTGGCCACGCGACCAAACCGGCTCATGGAGCCGCAGCTCATCACTTACGAGCCCGGCGGGGATTCAGGCGATCATCCGGTGACGCATGCGGGCGAGGAGTTCGTGTTTCTCCTCGAGGGCCGCGCCGAGTGCTTCATCGGAGCCGAGATGGTCCTGCTCGACAAAGGCGACTGCGTCTATTTCGATGCACGGGAGCCTCACCGCATGCGGAACGCCGGTGACGGTCCCTGCAGCCTCCTGCTCGTGGTCAGCCCGCCCTCGTTCTAACTCTGGGTTGGAGTGCGCCCAGACGAAGCCTCATTCGTCTAGGCTCGACTTGCGCCATGATGCCGCCCGCTGCTGAGAGAGGCGGTCGGGTAGGGTCTTCCGGTTCTGGGCGGGCGCACGTCGGCCGGTGGTACGCCGGGTCCACCTTCTTACCGGCGTTGACGATGCCGGTTGGGGCCACCGGGGCGGTGCTGGGGACGGCGAACGCCCGCGGGGGTGGGGCCGCCTGCGCGTCCACGCCGTGCTGTAGCTGGCCGACACGCTGGACATCTTCGACGCCCGGACCCTCGCCCTGCTGCGCTCCATCGACTTCGAAGCAGGCGCGGACCTCTCGAGCGCGGCGGTGGCCGACCGGGGCGGGCGAGTGTACGTCGTGCTGCGGCGCGGCCCAAGCGGCCAGCCGGGCGACCTGGCGGCGCTGGACGGGACCACGGGCGCCGGGCCGGGGCGCGTGCAGGTGGGCCTGTCGCCTGAGAGTGTGAGGCTGGATCCTGGCTGCGGGCGGGCGTAGGTGGCCAACTTCAACGGCGTCAGACTGAGCGTGATGGACACCGCGACGGGGCAGGTGGTCGGCACGGTGGCGGCAGGCGACGGGCCGGCGCCGGTGGCCGTCGACGCCACCAGCCACCGTGTGCCTCGGCCGCACCTTCGACCGACCACTCTGAGTCCTGGACGCCTGCAGCTCCCAACGGCGGTGGTCCTGCCCGGTGGTCGCCATCCCGCGGCCGAGATGCACCGCGGTCCTGGCGCATCGCGTGGCGTCGCTGGCTTGGTAGTGGCCGGGTGCGCTGGTACCGTAGCCGCCGGAGGAACTCGGATGCGCCGCTTCACCACCGCACTCCTCGCTGCCGCGACTGCCGTCCTGGTGCTCGCCGGACCGACGCTCGCTCAGACCGCCCCCGTGACGGTGGTGCGTGTCATCGCCGGGGACACCACCGACGTGCAGTTCGAGGACGGCACCGTCGTGCGCGTCCGCCTCATCGGCATCGACACGCCCGAGAGCGTCGATCCTCGTACCGTCGTCCAGTGCTATGCGCTCGAAGCTGCCGCCCGCGCGCGGGAGCTACTGGAGGGGCAGGTCGTCACGCTCGAGCTGGATCCCGGCCAGGGCGAGCGGGACCGCTATGGGCGCCTGCTGGCGTACCTCTACCTGCCCGATGGGCAGAACGTGGCGGAGGTGCTGATCGGCGAAGGCTACGCCTTCGAGTACACCGACCGCTTCCCCTACGCTTACCAGGCGCCGTTCCAGGCGGCCGAGCAGGGGGCGATGACCAACGGGCTCGGCCTCTGGGCGGCCGAGACCTGTGGTGGCCAGCGCGTGCCGTCGGATCTCGACGAGCCAACCGTGCCCGGCCTGGAGCCGAGACCTGGCCCACTGGAGGCAGCACCCCCCGCAGCGGCGCCCGTGGCGCGCTACGATCCGTTCGGGCCGGACCGCGACTGTGGCGACTTCGCCACCTGGCAGCAGGCGCAGGACTTCTACCGTGCCGCGGGTGGGCCGGCGACCGACCGGCACCGGCTGGATGCCGACCGGGATGGGATGGCGTGCGAGTCCCTGCCAGGCGCACCGTGACGACGCGCCCGCCGCTCCTGCTCCACGCCTACACGCTTGCCGAGGCGGCCGGCTCCTTGCGCTGGACGTGGCCGCGCTGCGCCTGCGGTGTGCCGACGGACAGGTTCCTGGCGCCAGCTGGTACGGCGACCGCCACCGCATCCGCCGGGACGTGCTCGACGGCGCGCTGCGCGGCGCGCGCTTCGAGGAATGCCGCTGGTGCGGGGAGTGGGTGCCAGCCGAGGCGGTGCGGCGCCATGGGCACTGCGGCGACAGGCGGCTGATGGGCGCTGTGGGTCTGATGCGCCATGCGTGGCCCGGCGGAGCGCCCCGGAGTCGTTCAGGCCGGCTGTTCCGGCAGGCGGCTCGTCCGCCAGGCGGTGGTGTTCCCCTTCGTGGTCGGCGCCCTGCTCGCCCGCTTGCTCGAGCACCTCGGCCGGCCGTGGGTTCGGCGGGGCGGGCGGCCCTCGATCAGGGCGAAGAGCCGTCGCTCGCACGCTGGCGGCGGTGCCGGTGGCCACGGCGGGTCCTCGGGGCGGGCAGGAGCTCGACCCGCGCACCAATGTGCCGGCGCGGCTGCACGATCCGCACCATCCGAGCCTGCCTCGGCCTGAAACGCATTCCGTCGCGGTGGGCTGGCGAGGACGCGTCCGGGGGCGTGCGGCAGGTGGTGATTACCGCTGCTTCCAGGGAACGAGCAGCCGCTCCAGGCTCTCCAGGGCACTGGCCGCTAGTAGTCCCAGGACGGCGGTGGTCATGATGCCCAGGTACATGCGGGGCACCTGGAACACTTCCCAGGAATTCCAGATCAAGTAGCCGATGCCGCCCGTCGTGCCCACGCTTTCGGCGTAGACGAGCACAATCAGCGAGACGCCCATGCCCAGCTTCAGCCCGGCGAAGATCAGCGGGAGGGAGCCGGGAAAGGCGATGACTGAGAGCTTCAGGAAGCTCGAGGCGCCGACGCTCTTGGCGACGTCGAAGTAGATCGGGTCGATGTTGAGCACGCCCGTCATGGTGTTGATGAGCACCAGGTAGAACGTTCCGACGGCGATGATGGCCCACTTGGACTCCTCGCCCAGCCCGAAGAGCAGCAGGAACAGCGGCAGCAAAGCCGACTTGGGAATGGGATAGGTGGAGTTGACCAGTGGCCGCAGCGCGGCGCGCACGATAGGGACCAGACCCATGATGAGCCCGATGAGGATCGCCGGTACGGCCCCGATGACGAAGCCGATGACCACCCGCTGCACGCTGATGCCGACCTGGCGGGCCAGCGTGCCATCGGTGAGCAGGCGCTGGGCGGTCTGAAGGATCTCGCTGGGGGCGGGGAAGAAGCGCGTGTCGACGTAGCCGAGACGAGTAACCAACTCCCAGGCCAGGATCAGCACCACGGGGCTGGCGGCGGACACCGCGCCCTCGACCGGAAAGGTCCACCGGGGTGCTGGTGGGGCCGCACCTGGCTGGCCACTGGCGCCGGATGGACGCGGTTGCGCCCGAGCCACTGCGTCGGCCCGCCGTAGGTCGGGGAGCTTGCTCACGCCGGGACCTCGGCTGCCAGGGGTTGTCGTGCAACGTTGTGCCGCAACAGCTCCCAGATCTCGTTGAACAGCGGCCCGTAGCGCGCATCGGACCGCACACGACGGATGGTCCGCGGGCGATCGAAGGGCATGTCCAGGATGCGGAGGATGCGGCCCGGCCGCTGGCTCATCACCAGGACCCGGTCCGCCAGCAGAATGGCCTCGTCGAGGGAGTGCGTGACGTAGAGCACCGTCTTGCGGCTCCGCTCCCAGATCCGCAGCAGCTCGTCCTGCAGCACGAGCTTCGTCTGCTCGTCCAGGGCCGCGAAGGGCTCGTCCATGAGCAGGATGTGCGGATCGTTGGCCAGCGCTCGCGCAATGGCGACCCGCTGCTTCATGCCACCGGAGAGCTGGTGTGGCCAGGCGTCGGCGAACTCCGACAGTCCAACCTGGCGGATGTGCTCAGCGGCGATGCGGGTGCGAACCGCCCGGGAGATGCCGCGCGCCCGCAGCCCGAAGGCCACATTATCGCGCACCCGCATCCAGGGGAAGATGCTCTGCTCCTGGAACACCACACTGGAGAGTGGCTGGCCGTCGCTCCCGGCCGAACCACGTGGGGCCACCACCTCGATGGAACCCGTGGTCTGCCGATCGAGGCCGGCCAGGATTCGCAGGATGGTCGTCTTGCCGCAGCCGGACGGCCCCACGATGCACAGGAACTCGCCGGCCCGGACGTCCAGATCGATGCCGGCGAGGGCATGAATGGGCCGGCCCTTGATCAGGAACCACCTCGTGAGGTCCCGGATGCGGATGGCGATGCGCTCGCTCTCCGTCATGCGGCTGTCAGTCGATCCTGCGGGGAAGGTGGGAGGAGCGCGCCGACGGGCGCGTCCTCCACCTCTGGTCGTGCGGTTACTTGTACTCCCCGAGCTGCTTGATGGCGTACTCCGAGAAGGACGTGTCGACGATCTTGCCGAAGTCCGCGTCCTGGACGTCGACCAGCCCCTCCGCCTTGAGGATCAGGAAATTCTCCTTCAGGCTGTCGACGCTGATGCGACCGTTCGGATCGAGCCCCTGGAAGTGCATCTTGTCGTACATCGCTGCGTCCTGGAGGCTCGTCCACTTCGTGAGCAGATCGACCATTTCTTGGCGATTCGTCTTCTTCACGAAGGCGTCGTTGTAGTCGCGCGTGCCCTTGATGAAGGCGACGTAGAGCTTCTTGGCGGTCTCGGTTCTGGCGAACTCGGCGTTGTAGGCCAGCCCGCCGATCTGGTGGTACGGGTAGAACTCGTCGGCGCCCTTCCAGCGGGTAAAGAGCCCCTGCTCCAGCCCGATGGCGATGGCCGGCTCGCTCGAGATCGCCGCGTCGATCGACCGGTTCGACATCGCCACGTTCATGTCGGTGTAGGCGAGCTGCACGATCTTCACGTCCGCGATGGTCAGCCCGCCCTTCGCCAGTGCCTTCCGCAGGTTGAACTCGTTGGCCGCGTTGCGGGTGGGCAGTGCGACCGTCAGTCCCTTCAGGTCCTTGTAGTCGGTGAATCGCCCGCTGTCGATCAGGTCCTTGCGGATGATCAGGGCCTGGCTGGAGTAGCCGGGCGGCAGACTGCCCGTGTCGCCCACGAGCACGAAGCTGATCCCGCGCCCGAGGGCGTTGTAGAACGGCGGGCCTGGCGACAGGCCACCGCCCTGGATCTCGTTGGTCGCCAGAGGCGCGACCATGTCGTTGCCCGAGCGGAAGCCTACGAGCTCGACCTCGAGCCCCTGCTCGCGGAAGTAGCCGCGGGCCTCGGCGATGAAGAACGGCGCGTAGGCGATGTTCCCGGAGAGCACGCCCACCCGCACCTTGCTGGGCCCGGCCACAGGTGCCGCGGTGGCTGAGGGCGCGGTGGCGGCCCCTGGCGCCGCGGCACCTGTGGCCTTGCTCGCCGCCGGTGGCCCGGCCGCGGGCGTGCTGGCCGGTGCCGCGGCCGGTGCGCAGCCGGCCGCCAGGAGCGCCAGCCCCGCGACGAGGCCCAGCACCTGCGGCGGGAACCGCTGGAGCAAAACGGTCATGTGATTCCCCTTCCCACTATGAACGGGATCGGCGCGCCCAGCGGCGCCGGAGCTAGGCGATGGCCTGAGCGGGCGCCTCCACCGGATCGAGCGGATACCGTGCGTGCCCTACCTTGCGCGCCAGGTAGCAGCCCCGCGGTTCGCCGAGGATCTCGGCCCGCGGTACGCCGGCCGGCCAGCGGCTGGCGACCCGCCCCCTCAGCATGGTCAGCACGGGCCAGCCGGTGACCTCCCAGCCCTCCCAGGCCGACCATCCCGCCGAGCTGAGGATCATCTCCGGGCGAATCCGCTCGGTGCGCTGCAGGTCCACGAGGACGACGTCGGCGTCGGCGCCCACCTCCAGGCTCCCCTTGCGCGGATAGAGACCGAAGGCGCGAGCGGTGTTGGCGCAGCACACCTCCACCAGGCGCTCCAGCGAGATCCGTCCCTTGTTCACACCCTCGCTCAGCATCATCGGCAGCATCGCCTCGACCCGTGACGCGAACCCGCTGATGTCCGCCCAGACGTTGCCGGTCCTCATCTGCTCGGGCGGGGCGGTGTGGCAGACGTGGTCGCTGCCGACGCAGCTCGGGTCGCTGACGGCCAGGAGGCGCCAGAGCGCCGCGATCGTGTCCCGGTCGCGCAGGGGCACGTTGATCCGGTAGGTGTCGTGGTCCAGCGTCAGGTAGTGCGCACCGGTCTGGCCCACGATGGTGGCGCCGTCCGAACGGGCGATCTCGATCTCGCGGACCGTCTCTGGCGTCGACACGTGCTGGATGTACAGCGGGCACCCGAGAAGCCGCGCGTAGTAGGCATAGAGACGCACGTGGCCCGCTTCTCCCATGTGCGGCGAGTGCTCGTCCCAGGCGCGGGTCTCCTGGTAGCCGGCCCGCTGGAAGCGCTCCTTCAAGGCGCGGGAGATGCCCCAGTTCTCCGGGTGGATGGAGATGATCCCGGGTGCGCCCAGCGCCGCCACCGCCTCCATAGCCAGGTACACGGTTCCGTCGTCGAAGCCGAAGTGGCCGCCTTTCTTCTGGGCTTCCCAGGTGCCGAACAGCTCGGGTCCGCGCTGCGTGTGCAGGTGGAACTTGAACGAGGTCACGCCCCAGTCGCGAGCGAG
>JACQVT010000882.1 GCA_016209665.1 Planctomycetota bacterium
GACGCACGAACCGCTTGCGAGCGAAGTCGCAGTCCTTCAGGTGGATGCGGTGAACGCGGCGGCCCAGAGTCAGCAGCCAGTCCTGCGGGTAGCTCCACAAGATGACGCTGTTTCCGACGTCGAAATACGCCCGCAGGAACGGGTCGCGGAACTCATCTACGTAGCGGGCGAACTCCAGCGGGCTGAGCAGGAAGCGGTTGCCGACGTTCTCGATGGCGATGACGACCCCCAGCTTGGCGGCGAACGGCAGGACCTTGCGGATTTCGCGCTGCGAGCGCTCCCAGACCTGCTGGTAGCGCACCTGCGGCGTGACCACGCCCGGCACGAGCAGCACGTTGTCCCCGCCGAGGTCCTTGGCGTTGCGGATCGATCGGCGGAGGATGTCGAGGCCCTGGTCGACCACGGCGGGATCGTCGCTGGACAGAGGGAACTGCCAGCTCAGGGCGTCCATGACGGAGTGGATGACGATCCCGGCCCGGTCGGCCGCCGACCGCATCGCCTCCACTTCGTTGTCGTCGTCGATGGTGGCCACCTCCACCCCCTCAAAGCCCAGGTCGGCCGCCAGCATGAACCGGTCGGGCAGCGCCAGCGATGTCGGCAGCATGTCGAGGCCCAGGGCCTTGCGGATCGTCGGGCGACTGGCGGTGGGGCGCGTGGCCGGCCCGGCGGCAGCCTGACCGCCAAGCAGGGCCACGCCGACCGCGGCGCCGGCCAGGAGGTCACGCCGGGTCAGTGAAGTGGACATGAGACGTTTCTCCTCGTCGGTCAGCACCGGGGGGCGACATCCGGTCCGTTGAAACATAGCAGAAAGATGGCCAGATCAGCGGCGTCGACGTCCTGATCGCCGTCGAGGTCAGCGCCCTGGCATTCGGGCGCGACGGCGGTATTCGGGCCGCCCATGCACGCCTGCATGTGCCCGAAATCGACCTGGTCGACGTCTTCGTCGCGGTCGAAGTCGGCGGCGACCAGCGGCACGGCGGCGATGCCGGCCGCCGGCGAATAGTTGAACCAACTGTCGTGGGCGAACAGGGAGTAGTACACCGGGCCGGAGCCCATGAGTCCGCTGTGCACGAAGGAATCGCCGGTGCCGGGTGGACCCAGTTCGTGCCCGACGAACGTACCGTCCTCGGGGTCGGCCGGGAACGTGTCCGTCCGAGAGCGGATCATCACCCCGACGTAGTCGGCGTCGGGCGGGTTGATCCAGGAGATCGTATTGCGGCCCGGCTCGGTTGTAATCTGCAACTGGCCCACCTTGCCCGGCGGCGTGGAGTCCTTGGGCAGGACCGTCGGCGTGGGGGCGTTGTTGTTGAGCGTCGACTCGATGTAGTCGCGTTCGTAGAATCGCAGCCCGCTGCCGCCGTGGCCCTGGCCGGTCAGGATGTCGATGTCGCCGTCGCCGCGGAAGTCGAGGGCGTCGGCGCCCGAGACGAGCATCGTGCTCGTGTAGGGCTGGACGATGATGACGCCCGTCGAGGAAGCATAGGTGGGCGTCACGCCCGGCTGGCCGGTGCTGGTGTTGCGGAAGAAGCGGGCGTCGTTCTCGAACTGGCAGGCGATGAGGTCCTTTTTCCCGTCGCCGTCCCAGTCGACGAACGAGCCGAGGTTGGGCCGGGGGTTGAGGGTGATCGAGATGGTCTTGGCCGCCGACAGCACTGGGCTGGCGTCGGTGCCGGTGTTCTGGAACCAGACGAAGCCGTTGTCCTGGTCGGCGAAGACCAGATCCTTCTTGCCGTCGCCGTTGTAGTCGCAGACGAGCACACTGGACCGGCCGCCGCGGTCGATGAGCGCACCGCCGGCGGACAGGCGTTGACCGGCATCGAGAACGGGGGCGGCGTCGGTACCCGAGTTGCGGAACCAGGTGACCCAACCCTCGCCGTCGGCGACGACGAGGTCCTTCCTGCCGTCGTTGTTCCAATCGTAGACGGACGGGCGGGCGTGTCCGCCGCTGCCCATGAGACTGAGCACCTGGCCGGCGGCCCGCAGCTTCTCGCCGGTGGCGAAGACGGGATAGAGGTTGTTGGCAACGTTGCGGAAGTACCAGACGTGCCCGTCGGTGTCGCCGGCGATGAGGTCGAGGCGGGAATCGTTGTTCCAGTCGCAGGCCCGAACGCCGTTCTGCCGGATCGCGTCGCAGTTCTGGAACTGCAAGGTGTAGGGCGCGCCGTTGGAGGCGTCGCGCTTGACGAACTGCGGGGCGGACGGGGGTCCCACGTTCTCGTACATCCAGCCGTACTCGCGCGGGTCCTCGGGATAGTCGCGGCGGGTGCGTTCCCAGTAGCGGCCGACGACGAAGTCCGGCCGGCCGTCGCCGGTGAAGTCGGCGACCTTCACGCCGGAGTGAGCGTCGGAGATGTAGTAGGGATCGGCAAACGCGATCACCCGGCCGGCGGCGAACGTCGGCTGCGTCCGCGGGGTGGTGGTGTCGACGTTCTCGAAGAACCAGACGGGGCCCTCCTGGGAGCCGGCGAACAGATCGCGGTCGCCGTCGCCGTCGATGTCGGCCGCGTCGAAACGCGGGTTGGTCAGGACGATCTCGGTGCCGTTGGCCTGGATGGTCACGGGCTCGTCCGTCGTGAGGCCGCCGGTCCCGCTGGGCCGCAGGTTGCGGAACAGGTAGCAGCGGTTGTTGGTGCCGACGATCACGTCGAGGTGGCCGTCGCCGTCGCCGTCCCAGTCGGTGACGATGGTGGGGGCGGCGAACCATTGACCCCGAAACAGCGAGCCGCCGGACGGCGTCCTGATCGGCCCGCGGTCGGCGAAGGTGATGAGCCCGCCGGCTGCCGTGGTGTTCTCGAAGAAAGCGACCTGACCGCTGTAGGGGCCGTCCTGGAAGCTGGCGAACAGGTCCTGGTCGCCGTCGCCTCCAAAGTCGAAGAAGGCGACGGTCAGCCAGCTTCGGTTGCTGGCTGCCCGGGGCAGGTTCAACAGGCCGTTGCCGGAGGTCATCCGGCCGCGATCGACGAAGCGGTTGCCGCCGACGTTCTCCCAGCAGTAGATGAACGACTCGACGCCGCCCTTGAACAGGTCGAGGTCGCCGTCGCCGTCGAAATCGCAGAAGGCGTCGAAATGGCAGGCGTTGATCTCGCGGCGCTCGTAGCCCTGGACGAACCAGTCGCCGTCACCGACGAGACCGTGGTAGCGGTCCGGTTGTCCGACGCCCGACTCGACGGTGTCGAACCGCACGGCGTAGGTCGTGCAGTTGTGGCTCGGCATGACGAAGCTGAGCGTGACCTTGTCGAGGCCCCAGTATTTCTGAATCCGCCAGGGCAGCAGGTTCTTCTCGTAACCGGGGCGGCCGGCGTCATAGACGACCAGCTCGCCGGTCTGAGCGTAGCCCACGACCTCGATCGTATGCTCGTCGAACGTGCCGGCGGCGCCCCAGTCGACGAGGGCCTGCTTGAAGTCCAGGTCCACGGTGACGGGGCAGTGCGACCGCAGAATCCCGTGGGGGTCGACGTTGAGCACGACCCGGTAGCGGCGGTTGGTCGACTGAGCCGCCTCGTCTGCGAGTGCCGCTCCCGCTCCGGCCAGGACCACGCTGCCGAGAATAAGCCCACGATGCCAGCGACGTTGCCTATCACCATTCCACTGCACGCAAACACCTCACCTTCCACTCCCCCGCGATTGTTCGTCTGACGAAACCACTACCAGCAGGGCGGCTCCTCCTGGGGGCCGCCGAAGCAAGCCTGAAACGATTGAAAATCCCACTCGTCAACGTCCATGTCGTTGTCCTGATCGGCGGCCTCGCAGCCGGCGGGCCGGGGCTTGCTCGATCCGCTCATGCAGGCCTGAAACTCGCCGAAGTCCTCCTGGTCCACGTCGCCGTCGCGATCGAGATCGGCGGGAACGATCCGCGGAGGCGGGTGGGCGAGGGCGGCGATCAGGGCCTCGGTCAATGCCCGGTCGTCCAACCGGATCTCGTCGATGGCCCCGGCAAAGCCGATGCGCGTGCCGCCAACGAGCCCCGCGCCGATGGTCACGGTCTGCGCGCCCTGGACCGTGTTGACGGCGGACGGAGCCACGTGGCTCGCGGGGTCGAGCACGCCGTCGACATAGTGGCGGACGTCGGCCACGTTCGCACCGGCGAACACGGACGCCAGGTGATGCCAGCGACCGTCGGCGACGTCGGTGGTGCCGACGATGTGGCCGCCGCCGACATCGGTCCGCACCGCGCCGACGGCGCCCTGCTGCGGGTCGGCGTTAAGCGAGACGTACCACTTGCCGCCGGGGGCGTCGTCGCTGCCCCAAGCCACCGCCGGCCCGGCCGATGCCGCCGTGGTCCTGACCCACAAGGATACGGTACGAGGGGCTGCCCCACCGATGCCCGGATGGCTCGAACTCACGTAGTCGCCCGTCCCGTTGAAATCGAGGGCACCAAGCACTCGGCCGGGCCGCCTCGTCGTGCCGTGGAGGGTGCCGTCGCGGCCGTTCCACGAGGCATCGAACGCGGTCATTCCACCGGGCTCGTCGAAGGGCCAGTATCCCACAAGGCTGTAGGCCGGGTCGAGTCTGGGCACCACGGTAAGTATCGCCTGGGCGCTGGTGACGTTGCCGAAGGCGTTGGTGACCACGCAGCGGAACGCGGTCCCGCTGTCGGCCAACTGGGGCGAGGCGATGCTGTACGAGGGGCTGGTAGCACCTGGTATGTCCGACCACTGGCCGGGGGAGCCGGGCGGCGCAATCTGCCAGACGTAGCTGAGCGGTGCGGTGCCGGAGGCGGCGATGTCAAAGCCTGCCTGCTGGCCGACCTCGACGGCGCGGCTCATGGCGTCGATGGCGAGGGTGGGTGCAGTGGTGGCGGACGCGTTCTGGGTCACGATGACGACGTAGTGGGCGGTGATCGCCCCGCCGCCGTTGGCAGCGTTGCCGGGCAGGACGACCTGGGTGCCGGCAGCCACGTCGCGGACGCGGATGTCGAAGTTGCGGGTGCCGTCGGTAAAGCCCGCCACCTTGAGCA
>JACQVT010000883.1 GCA_016209665.1 Planctomycetota bacterium
GATGGGGTCTGGGGGGTGGCGGGAGGACGTATGGGCGGGCTATGGATACCGGACGTGGCGTGGTGGCAATTGGTGGTGCGGGCGGTGGTCGTATTCGTGGCCGTGCTGCTGTTGCTGCGCGTGTCGGGCAAGCGACAGGTGGGGCAGATGGGCGTCGCCCAGTTCGTCGCCCTGCTCCTGATCAGTAACGCGGTGCAGAACGCGATGAACGGCGGGGACAACTCGCTGGGCGGCGGGCTGATCCTGGCCGGCGCGCTGATCGTCCTCAGCTACGTGTTCGAAGTGCTGACCTACCGCTCGAAGCGGTTTGAGACCCTCGTCCAGGGCCGCCCGACGCTGCTGGTACACCACGGCAAGGTGCTGACCGAGCACCTGCACCGCGAACTGCTGAACGAGCGCGAGCTGCGGGCGATCCTGCGACACCAGGGTATCCGGCACCTCGATGAGGTTCAGGAGGCAATCCTGGAGAGCGACGGTTACGTCAGTCTGGTGCGCAAGACGGAAGGGTGAAGCTCTGCACCGGTACGAGACATCGTGCGAGTACCGGGCAACCCCGCGCCGGCGCTTGGGGCTCTGACAGCATGACGCTGACGGGCATCAGATCAGATTGGCAGGGTCGCCGGAGTTCACGGGCAGGTCGGGTACGCCAAGGGCCCGGAGGCCGTCGGGATTCTTGGCGTAGCGGTGAGCGGTCTCGGTGGTGATGCGGCGGTTGCACGCCAGCGTGGCGAGGCTCTCATCAAGCGTCTGCATGCCCCACTTCTTGCCTGTCTGGATGGCGGTGTCGATCGATTCGATCTTGTTGAGGCGGATGGCGGCCCGGACGCCGTCGTTGGCGACGAGCACCTCCATCGCCAGAGCCCGCTTGGTGCCGGGCGTCGCGCTGGGCAGCAGGTGCTGGCTGATGACGAACCGCAGCGAGAGCGACAACTGCCCGCGGATGTCCTGCTGGCGTTCGGCGGGGAAGATATCGATCAGCCGGGTGATGGCCCCCTTGGCGTCCTGCGTGTGTACGGTGGACATGACGAGGTGGCCGGTCTCGGCGGCGCTGATGGCCATGCGGGCGGTTTCGATGTCGCGGATCTCGCCGCAGAGGATCACGTCGGGGTCCTGCCGCAGGCTCGACCGCAGGCCGTCGGCGAAACTGGCGACGTCGATGCCCACCTCGCGCTGGGTGATGACGGAGTTGGCCTTGGGCTCGAAGACGTACTCGATGGGCTCCTCGATGGTGACGATGCGGCGATGGCCGAGCTGGTTAAGCTGCTCGACGAGGCCGGCGAGCGTGGTCGTCTTGCCCGAGCCGGTCACGCCGGTGATGAGCACGAGGCCGTTGTGCAGGTTGACGATCCGCCGCACGAGGTCCATCGAGATTCCCATCCACTCGAACGAGGGGATCGCCGACGGCACGAACCGCAGGCAGACGCCCAGGTGACCCTGTCCGAAGAAGGCGTTGACACGGAAGCGGGCCGTCCCGGCCGGCCGCGGCAGGCTCAGCGAGAAATCGAAGTCCTTCTGGACGTCCAGCCGCGACCGCAACTCGACCGGCATGACGCTGGCGATCATGCGGGCGGTGGCATCGTCGGTCAGCGGCGCCGCCTCTACCGGCAGGAGGTCGCCGTGGACCCGCAGCGTCGCCGGATGGCCGACGGCCAGATGCAGGTCGGATGCCTCGCGAGCCAGGCCGGCCTCGATCAGGGCCAGCAGATCGGGATCAGGCGTGGGGGCGTGGGGGGTCATGCGTATATGATATGCACCGGGGTCACAGTGGTTGCACTCGCCGACACCCTACACGCCCTGCTTGGCCTGGATGGCCTCGTGGATGCGCAGGCAATCGGTCAGCAGGTCGGCGAGGCGGTCGAGCGGCCACACGGTGCTGGCGTCGCTGCGAGCCCGCTCGGGCCGGTCGTGCACTTCGAGGAACAGGGCGTGGGCGCCGGCGGCGACGGCGGCCCGGGCGAGGACGGGGGCCATCTCGCGCCGCCCGCCGGTCACGTCGCCGGCACGGCCCGGTAACTGGCAGGAGTGCGTGGCGTCGAAGACCACGGGAGCATATCGCGACATTGTCGGGATCGAGGTCATGTCGTTGACCAGCCGTCCGTAGCCGAAGAACGTGCCGCGTTCGGTCAGCAGCACCTGGTCGTTGCCCGTCTCGTGGATCTTCTCGATCACCAGCCGCAACTCCTCGGGAGCCATGAACTGGGCCTTCTTGATGTTTAGGGGCCGCTGCGTCTGGGCGGCGGCGACGATCAGGTCCGTCTGGCGGCACATGAACGCCGGTATTTGCAGCAGGTCCAGCAC
>JACQVT010000884.1 GCA_016209665.1 Planctomycetota bacterium
CGGCTCGAGCGCGACTTCTACTACGACCCGAACATGGGCGGGCTGGACTGGAAGGCGGTCGGGGCGTGCGTGAATATGGGTGTCCCGCTCGCGGAGAGCGCGCCCAAATCCCGAACGCGGCAGGCGATCCGCGAACTCGCCGAACGAATCGTGGGAGCCGAGGACCCCGGCGTCACCGGCGGGCGCGAGCGTGGCAACGGCCTGCTCGGGCGGATCTTCAGTGCGACGTAATCGTCAGAAAGGGACGGACATGTTCGGAAGGGTGAAGACACCGATCCAGCCCAAGACGCTCAAAGGCGGGAAGCCGGTGCTGGGGCCTCGTTCCCCGGACCCCGCGGCCTCGGGCGGCGACTCCGCCGGTTCCGCCGATGCCGTCTCCGCTTCACCCAAGCCCTCGGGGCCGCCCAGGCCGTTCAACGACGACAAGTTCGACAAGTACAACGCCCTCAAAACCCGCATCCACCGCAAGCTGGTCGAGAAGCTCGACCTGAGCGCCATCAAGGCCGACGATCCCACCATCCGCGACCAGGTGGGCGCGATCATCCTCGAGTTGAGCGAGAAGGAGAACGCCCTGCTCAACTTCAACGAGCGTCAGCAGCTCGTCAAGGAGGTTCTGGATGAGACGTTCGGCCTGGGTCCGCTGGAGGTCCTGTTGTCCGACGGCAGCATCAGCGACATCCTGATCAACGGAGCCCGAAACGTCTACGTGGAGCGGAAGGGCAAGCTGGAACTGACCAACGTACAGTTCCGGGACAACGACCACCTGATGCACGTGATCGACAAGATCGTCAGCGCGGTGGGCCGGCGGTGTGACGAGGTCAGCCCGATGGTCGACGCCCGCCTGAAGGACGGGTCGCGGGTCAACGCGATCATTCCGCCGCTGGCCATCGACGGTGCGAGCATGTCCATCCGGCGGTTCGGCCGCGACCCGATCACCTGGGAGGACTACATCAACTTCAAATCGTGCTGCAAGGAGATGGTCACGTTCCTTGAGGCCTGTGTCATCGCTCACCTCAACATCCTGATCATCGGCGGCACCGGTTCGGGCAAGACCACTCTGCTGAACAACATGTCGTCGTTCATTCCGCCCGGCGACCGCATCGTGACCATCGAGGACGCGGCGGAACTGCGGCTGCGGCAGCCCCACGTGGTGCGGCTGGAGACCCGCCCGCCCAATATCGAGGGCAAGGGCCAGATCGCCATCCGCGATCTGCTGATCAACGCCCTGCGCATGCGGCCCGATCGCATCGTGGTCGGTGAGTGCCGCGGCGCCGAGACGCTGGACATGCTCCAGGCGATGAACACCGGCCACAGCGGATCGTTGACCACCCTGCACGCCAACAGCACCCGCGACACCGTCCAGCGGGTCGAGACGATGGTGATGATGTCGGGGTTCGAGCTGCCGGTGCGAGCCATCCGCCAGCAGTTCGCCTCGGCCATCGACCTGATCGTGCAGGCCCAGCGTCTGACCGGCGGGCCGCGCAAGATCGTCAGCGTCACCGAGGTGTCGGGCATGGAGGGCGACGTGGTCACCATGCAGGACATCTTTGCGTTCGAGCAGTTGGGAATCGACTCGAACGGCCGGGCCCACGGGCACATCGTGGCCACGGGCATCCGGCCTTCGTTCATGGACCGTTTGAAGCAGTCGGGCTGCAGCGTCGACCCGGCCATCTTCGAGCGGCAGGTGCTGCTCCGGGACCGGGAGGAGTAGCCCCGACGTGAGGACCGCTTGAGTTAGGGGTCGCCTATGAACTCGATATCAGGCATTCTGTTCATCCTGATGCCGCTGATGGGTTCGGTCCTGTTGGCGTACGGGATTTTCCAGGCCGTCCTGGATCTGCGGACCAACAAGAGCCGCAAGATCATTCAGCGGCTGAAGGAAGGGCCGGGCCAGTCGCAGCACGAGCGCCGGCTCAAGGAGTCCATCATCCGCAAGCGGGCGGGCGAACTTCAGGGCGGGGTGCTGGACGGGCTGCTGTCCCGCATGCAGATCGTGGCCAAGATGCAGCGGGTGCTGGACCAGGCGGACGTCGACTGGTCGGCGTCCAAGCTGCTGGTCAACCTGAGCCTCATCTCGCTGGTCGTCGCCGCGGCCATGCTGTTCCTGAGGATGAGTCCGGTCAGCAGTCTCGCCGCCGGCGCCGGCACGCTGATGCTGCCGGTCATGTACCTGATCCGCAAGCGCAAGAAGCGCATCCGCCGGATCATGGAGCAACTGCCGGACGTCTTCGACCTGATGGGCCAGGCCCTCAAGGCGGGCCATTCGCTCGCCAGCGCCGTGCAGCTCGTCAGCGAGCAGTTGCCCGATCCGATCGCCAAGGAGTTCGCCCAGGTGTTCCACGAGCAGAACCTCGGCATCAAGATCGAGGACGCGCTGCTGAACATGGCCAACCGCATCGACCAGATGGACGTGCGGTTCTTCGTAACCGCCGTTCTCATCCAGCGGCAGACCGGGGGCGACCTCGCCGAGGTGCTGGAGAAGATCGGCAAGGTGATCCGGGACCGGATCCAGTTGTTCGGGATGGTCCAGGCCCTGACCGCCGAAGGCCGGCTGTCAGGCTGGGTACTGTTGATCCTGCCGGTGCTGGTGTTCTGTGCCTCGCTGGTGGTCAACCCGGACTACGCCAAAACGCTGCTGAATACGCCCAACGGGCGGATGATGCTGGGGGCGGCCATCGCCATGGACCTGATGGGCATGGCCATGATCAAGAAGATCGTCAATATCAAGGTGTAATGCCATGAACGAGATGATAATCCTCGGTGTGCTGGTGGCGGTCAGTATCGCGATGATCATCTATTCGTTGTGGCCCAGCAAGCCCGACGAGCGCAAGCAGGTTCTGCGGCGAATGGCGGGCCAACGTCGCGAGGGCGAGCAGCCCCTGGCCGGAGGCGGCGCCGGTTCGCACTCGGCGGCCCGGCAGATGCTGGACAAGGTCACGCCCTACATGGTCAAGCCCGTCATGCCCAAGAGCGACGCGGAGATGTCCACGCTGCGGGAGAAGCTGTCGCAGGCGGGCTACCGCCAAGAATCGGCCGGCAAGTACTTCCTGGCCAGCAAAACCATCTCGGGTCTGGCCCTGGCCGTCGTCGCCGCCATGTTGTGCCTGGCCCGGGGGATGGAGACCAAGCAGGTGCTCAGCACGGCCGCGTTCCTGGGCGGCATGGGTTTCATGTTCCCGAACCTGTGGCTGTATCTGGCCCGCAAGCAGCGAGCGGAGAAGATCCGCAACGGTCTGCCCGATTCGCTCGATCTGCTCGTGGTTTCGGTCGAGTCGGGCCTGGCCCTGGACGCCGGTCTTCAGCGGGTCAGCGACGAGATGTCCAACGTGCATCCCGAGCTGAGCGAGGAGATGCAGATCGCCACGCTGGAGAACCAGATGGGCGTACCCCGCGCGGAGGCCCTGGAGCACATGGCCCGGCGTTGCGGCGTCGAGGAGATGAAGGCCCTGGTCGCGGTGATCTCGCAGGCGGAGAAGTTCGGCACCAGCGTCGCCAAGGCCCTGCGGACCCAGGCGGACACGCTGCGGAGCAAGCGCCGGCTCAAGGCCGAGGAACGGGCCCAGAAGACGACGGTCAAGCTGATGCTGCCGCTGGTATTGTTCATCTTCCCTTCGATCTTCGTGGTGCTGGTCGGCCCGGCGGCCCTGCGCATCATCGCCACCCTGGGTGCCGGCGGTCCGTTGAACGCGAAGTAACCCCGAATCGGGCGGCCGTGGGTGGGCTCGGATCGAGCCGCCGAAGGACCAAGGGTTCAGCCCTCGGGGTCCGTGGCCGCCCCTGGCAGGGCCACCGGCCGTGGATGGTGAACCGCCCAGAGCGCCAGGGCGAGCGTCAGCCAACACTGCACGCCGACGAGCCGCGCTGGCCGCGACGCGAGCAGGAGTTCTCCGGCCACCCATGCCAGGAGCAACAAGCCCGGCAGGCTGCGCTTGCCGTCCCGCGACGCCGCCCTGCACAGCAAAGCGAGGGCCGGCAGGGCCAGGATGAAATAGTGCGTCCAGAAAACGGGCAGGAGGGCCACCACCGCCGCCAGCCATGCGGCGAATGCTCCCGGGGCGTCCGGCAGATGTCGGGACTGCCATGTCCCCTTGACGAGCAGAGCGAAAACGATGACGCCCACGGCCAGGTAGAGTCCGTAGGCGGCGGCCAGCGGGAAGTCGACGATGTTGACCGGCGGCTCTTCGTGTCCGCCCCCTCGGCCGACGTTGGTGGTCAGACGTCGGACGACCGCGGCCAAGCCCTGGTTGTTGTGACGCATCCACTGATGCGGCTTGCGTCGAAACATCAGATGGTCGAGTTCGCCAGAGCTGTCGCCGGCGCCGGCCTGGGCCGCATAGGGTTCCCCTCTGGCCCGGGCCAGCCACGCCCGGTGAGCCTCCACGCTTCCCGACATTCCAAGGACGGCCAGGCTCGGCCCGCCCACCAGCAGCGCAAACCAGAACAGTGTCGCCAGTGACGCTTTCCATCGGCCGCCGACCAGCCAGAACACCGCCAGGATGAGGGGAAAGAGCTTGATCGTCGCCGCCAGGCCGACCATTGCCCCCGCCGCGAGGTCGCAACCCCGGCGGGCGCAGCGGCTGTAGCCGGCGACGCACAGGGCCAGGACCACCACATTGAGCTGTCCAAGGCTGATGGCATCAACGGCGTAAGCGAACACGGCCGCCAGCGGCAACGTCCAACGGAGGTGAAAATCACTGCCGGTCCGAGGCGCCTCTCCTCGTGCTGTGGCGGTTCCCCCGGCCAGCCGGCCACATTCGCGGAGCGTCCACCACAGGGCGCCCACGTTGATCAAGGCCCACAACGGGGCCGTGACCCACATCGGCCAGACGAGCAGCGGCCAAAGCAGGATCGCCGACGCGGGCAGGTAATACTTCCATCCCGTTGCCGAAGTGATTTCGCCCGTCTGCCCCAGGTGCACGGCCGTCTCGTGGAATCCGATCAGGTCGGAATCCGTGCCCAGCGCCCGTATCGTGGCGTAGCCGACCTGGCCGATCGCCAGGACGACGCCGATTGCCACCCAGGTCTTGCGACGGGAAGCGCTGGAAATGATCGGGACCTCCTGGCCACCATGCGTGCGGGCCTGGCTCCAAGCTCGAGCCCCAAACTGCAGGCCGCACGCCTATCTCTTCACCGGCCCGGTCAGCACGTACCCCACCCCGCCGTGATCGAGCCAGATCTTCTGCATGTCTTCCTTGAAGTAGGTTGCCACGCCGGCCTCGATCGTCTTGGCCGCCGGATCGTTGATGTGCAGGTTCCCGTTCTGGTCGAAGCCCACGATGACGATGAGGTGTCCGTCGGTCGACCGGTAGGGTGCGTGGCGGATTTCGCCCTGCTCGGCGCGGATGCTGGCGATCACCGGCCGTCCGGCGGCGATGTGCCGCTTGACCGCGTCCCAGTCGCCGAAACGCTCCAGGTAGCCGGTCACGCCGTAACCGTACGCCGCCTGCACCGCCCGGATCCAGTTGCCGTACACCCGGTAGTGCCGATCGTAGATGGCCGCCGCGACCTCGGCCGTGGGCCGGGTCACGCCGTAGTATTGCAGAACCATCGACACCGACGTCGGGCTGCAAACGCTGTGGCGGATCTTCTCATCCTCGACGGTCTGGCTTCGCCACGGCACGGGCAGCCGCCGGGCCCAGCCTGACGGCGGACCGGAATCGATCGGCTTGCGGAACCGGGCGGCCAAGGCCGCGTCGTTGAGCGTGTTGCTGTATGCCAGGCCGACCCGCCGGATGACCGGCGACCGATCGGGCACGGTCGTTGCCAACAGGAACTTGTACTGGATCCGGTCGAACGAGCGCGAGGAGCGGAACGTGTCGATGTCGATGACGCCGTGATCGTCCTTGATGATGCGCCGGTCGGGCTTCGGCGCCGTGCCCCAGACGCCGAAGTAGTAGTACGGCGTCCAGGAACCGTCAGCCTTGCGGCCCAGCCGGATCTCCGCCTCGACGCCCGTACCCTCCGGCAGGTCAACGTTCCAGGAGGGCACCAGATCGTTGAACGGGAACTCGGTCTCGATCGCGCGCGAGGTGTACGTGGACAGTCTCGGCTGGTCGGCCGTCGCTCCCGCCGTCCGGGGTTTGGGTATGGCCACACCGGGCGGGTTGACCTCGATGGTCGCCTCCTCCGTCGCGCCCCGACTGAAGACCTCGGCGGCCTCATCGAGCAGCAGGGCATGGACGTCGTTAGGGCCGCCGCGGAGGTTGTTGCCGGGGCCGCCGTCCTGGGGCGCAGACGTGGCGGCCGGCGCGGAGGCCGCCGCGGAGGCCGGTGCCGATGCCGATGCCGCCAGCGCTGAAGCAGGTGCCGTTGCGGGAGCCGGCACAGGAGCCGACGCGGGTGCGGATGCCGGGGGATCGGCCAGCGCCGCCGGCGCCGTTGCGGGTGCCGTCGACTGCCCCCGCGTTATCGGGCTGAACAACAGGTGACAAAGGAAACCTACCGAGACCAGCAACCCAACCCATCGTGCAGGCAGTGTTACGGTTCTCATGGAGCTGAACGACCTCGCCATGCCATTCCAGACGTCTATCGTCCAGCCATTGATACCCGAATGTGCTAAATCCCGCTACCTTGTTCGTGCACGTGCAGGCCGCACTCGGTCTTATCGAACCCGGCCCACCGGCCCGACCGTGGGTCCTGCCCGGGCTTGACCTTGGTGGTGCAGAAGCCCTCCTCGGGCTCACAGCCGATGCTCAAAAAGCCCCGTTCGCGGAGCGGGTGGTAGGGCAGGTCGTTCTCCAGCAGGTAGTAGTGCACGTCCTTGGCCGTCCAGCGGGCGATCGGGCACAGCTTCATCAGCCCCAGGTTGTCCCGCTGGGCGATGGCGGCGCACCTGCGGGTCTCCGACTGTTGGCGGCGGATGCCCGTCAGCCAGCACCGGATTCCCAGTTCCCGCTTGGCCCGGTTAAACGGTTCGCGCTTGTTGAACGCGCAGCAGGCGTCCGGGTTCGACCGCCACATCTTGCCGTGCTCGGCCACGAAATCGGGAGCGGTCATGGCGGGCCGATAGATGCACAGGTTCAGGTTGAGGCGCTCGGCCAGCTCGTCCCGCCAGCGGAGGGTCTCGGGGAACAGGAACCCCGTGTCCAGCGTGATGATTTTGAGGTCGGGTTTGACCTGCGTGGCCAGGTGCAGCATGACCGCGCTGTCGGCCCCGAACGACGAGGATAGGGCCAGGTCATCGCCGAATTCCTCCGCCGCCCACCGGATGATCTCCTGGGCGCTGAGGTGCTCGAAGTCCGCGCTCAGTTCATCGAGGTCATACGCCGACACGACTTCTGTGGCCATGAATTGCCGCGTTCCTCGCCAGGAAGGTCTGAAAAGTGGTGCCCGGGTCGAAGCGGGGCCAGCAAGCCGCGCTCTTGGGGGGCGGGCATCCTGCCCGCCTGCTTCGAGCGGCGACAAGCGAGTTGCGGCCTTCATCGCCGCACATCTCACC